>JAKLDZ010000387.1 GCA_022703255.1 Myxococcota bacterium
GCTCAGCCCCGTCCTGCGCGACATCTGCTTGAGCGTGAGATCCTTGTCCTTGCGCAACGACCGGATGCTCTCCCCGATCACCTTGTGGAGCTGCTCCTCCGGTGTGCGGCTCAGCCCCTTCTTGCGCATCACCCGCGACAACACCTCGCGGAACTCGTCTACGTTGAACGGCTTCTTCACGTAGTCCACGGCGTCGAGCTTCATCGACGCGACCGCGGTTTCCAGGTTCGGGTAGCCGGTGAAGATCACCACCGCGACATCGCTGTCGATCTTCCTGATCCTCCCAAGCAGCTCGATGCCATCCATGTTCGGCATCATCAGATCCAGGATGATCAGGTGGTAGTGCCCCTGACGTACCTCCTCCTCCACCTGCGTCGGTTCGTTGATGGTCTGGACCTGATAGCCGTCCTTCTCGAGGAGCGTCTGCATGTAGTCGCAGATCGCCTTGTCGTCGTCGACGATCAGGATCTTCACTGCCGGCAGTTCGATGGGCACTGAATCCCCTCCGTTGTCGCCCCAACTCATTGGGACCGCACCTATGTCTACCATGAACCACCACCCCGGCCCAAGGGCCTCTGTGGCCCGCCCCTTCCTGGCGCGGACCGATGCCGATTTGCAGGACGAACCGTCCCCGGCCCGCCCCCGTTGCCTTGCTCTCTGATGCCCCCGTCACCGAACCGTGGCGCCTTCGCGTCCGCTGTGGCTGCTTTTCCTTCCCACCTCCCCCCACGCTCCGCTGCTCCCTCCGCTCCCGTCTCCCCGTCCCCGTCCGCGCTGCCAGCGCACGACCCAGGGCAGGGGACACGAGCGCGATCGGGGGTGCGAACCCCCCCGATTCGGTACTACTCTGCGCTGCGGGTGCGCCATGTGTCCCCAGGAGATCTCCCCGCGGCAACGACGCTTGCGCGCAGCCATCGTGCTCGCGCTGCCCTTGCTCGCCGTCGCTGACCTCGGCGCGATCCTCTGGGCTCGCTCCCGCCCCTCCCTCTCCTCCGTCCCCTCCCAGGCCCTGCGCGACGCCTTCTCCGCTTCCTATCGCGCTGGCGACCTCGTCGTCGCTTCACCCCCCTCTCTCGCAACCCCGGCGCTCTCCCTGCTCGGCAGCGCCCTGCCCCAAAACGCGTTCACCTTCGCCGACCCCTCCCGCTTCGAACGCGCCCTCGAGCTGTCCCTCGGCGGACCCCGCTCCCGCGACCTCTCCGGTTGGAAACAGGCCGACGAGAAACGCGTCGGCCCCGTGCGCCTGCGCACCTGGGTCAACCCCAAACCCCTCCCGTCCCGCTTCGATCTCGTCGCGTCGCTGCAGCCCAACGACGTCCGCGTCACCCACGGGCCCTCCCCCAGCGCCGGACAACCCTGCTCGTTCTCCTCTTCCAACGAGACCGACTTGCCCCCGTCGTCCCCTCTGCCGTGGTCTCCCCGCGCACGATTCTCCTGCGGCAAGGACCCCGCGGCCTTCGTCGGCGCCGTCGCCCTCGAAGACCGACGCGGCATCCTCCGCAGGTGCATCTGGATCGCCTCCGGCTCGGACACCGTCCGCGTCACCTGGCCCCGCGTCCCGGCCGGCACCCTGCTCCGCACCGCGGCCATCGTCGCCGCTCCGCTCGCTCCCAACCCCAACGCGGAGCTGCGCGTCATCGTCAACAGCGCCCTCGTCGCCCAACGCCAGATCCACGCTTCGAATACCTTCGAACCTGTCGACATCGCCGTCTCCGCACTCTCGGCCGGTGGTGAGCTGAGCATCGAGCTCGAGCAGCGCAGCGGCGCCCTGCTCCCCATCTGCGTGGAGGCGACACTGCGATGAAGCGCCCCCGACTCCCTTCCTGGGCCGGCGACTTCGCCCTGTTCCTTGCGCTGCTGCTCGGCTCCTTCCTGCTCCTGTCCGTCGTCTCCAGCGCCACCGCACCCGGCATCCGCGAGCGCCAACTGCTGCAGGCCGCCAGATCCCTCGGCCTGTGGCTCGACCGCGCCCCGAGCGTCGCCTCGCTCCTCGAAACCTCGTCCCGCGATGCCGCCTTCGCCTCCGTAGGCGCCCGCCCCGCGATGCCCGCCCTGCTCTCCGGCGCCGTGTGGCGCGTCGCTTCGTTGCACCACCACTGGTTCCTCGAAACCTACGCCCTGCGCTCGGGTTTCCTCCTCCTGCAATCCCTCGCGATCCCTCTCATCTACCTCGTGCTGCAGCCGTTCCGTGGACGCCCCGCCGCCCTGATCGCCTGCGCTCTCGCATTGTTCGTACCCCGATCATTGCACCTGCTCGCCACCGCCTCCCTCGACGCCCTCGCCGTCGTCGCCTGGCTCCTGGTCCTTGCGGGCTACGTGCGCTGCGTGCGCCGCGGCTCGCTCCGATGGCCCCTCGTCACCGCGGCGCTGTTCGGCTTCGCGCTCTCCATCTCCCCCGCAGTCGCCTGGCTCGTCGTCGTGCTCGTCCTGCACACCCTCTGGATCCGCCGCAAAGAGCTCCGCCAGTGCGCACGCGAGGGAATGCTTCCCGTCCCATCCGCCACGCTCCCCGCTCTCGTCATCGCGCCGATCACCTTCCTCGCCACCATGCCCTGGTTGTGGCGCGAGACCTCCGTCCGCGGACGCCAGTTCGCCCTCTCCGCCCTCGCCCCGTCGGTGAGCCCCACCAGCTACGCCGGTACCCTCGTCTCCGCTCCCCCCTTCCCGCGCTCCCACGCCCTGCGCGAGCTGTCCGCCTCGCTCCCCACGATCACCGTCGTGCTCGCAGGCGCAGGGCTCGCCATGATCGCGTGGAGCTGGTGGCGCGCGCGACGCGCGAACCCCGATCGCTCCGGCCTGGCCGCGCTCGTCGTGCTGTGCCTGCTGTTCGCGGTCTCCTGGCCCGCGATCGCGCCAGCCGCCCTCGCCGTCTATCCCCCGCGCTGGATCCTCGCCGTCCCGTTCGCTGCCGCCCTCGCCGCCGAGGGCGCCATGACCGCCCTCTCCATGGCCTCCGACCTCACCGCCTCGCGCTCCCTTCGCTTGCGACGCGCCCTGCTCGCATCGGGCCTCGCGCTCGTCATCGGGACGATCGCACTGCAGTCGATCCGGTCTCCTCTCACCCTGGGCGCTGCGTTCGCCCCGCTGTTCGGAGGCCCCTCGGCAATGCGCGAATCACACACCCTCGCGGTTCACGACCCGTCCATGGCGGCAGGCCTCGTCGACGCGATCGACGCCCTGGGCAGACCGTCGGTCTCCCTCCACGCTCCCGAAATCGGCTCCGATCTCTGGGACTCCCTCCGTTCGGCCGGGCGCTTCCGTACCCAGATCCGCGTCGTCCCCAACCCCCGCGATGCCGACCTGCTCGTCGTCGGCGGCCCCGCCGGAGATGCCCTCGTGCGCTCGGTCTGGGGCCGCTCCGGAACCCCTCCGCAGCTGCTCTCCACCGTCGAGCGCGACGGCGAGCTGCTCCTCGCCCTGTATCGGGTGCGGTGATGCGACGTCTCGCGATCGCTTCCTCCTTCGCACTCGCCCTGTCCACGGCGACCGTCGCGGCATCTGCCGAGCCCGCGTTCGATACCTCGTGGACCACCGACGGGGCGATCACCGCAGGCTCCTTCACAACGCTGGTCCTGCTCAATCTTGCGCTCGACAAGCAGGCACCTCCGCCAGCGTGCGCGTCGCGTCCGTGCGGTCCGCTCGGGGACGGTGCGCGCCCCTACGATCGCGGCTGGGATCTGGCGACGTATGGGACGGCCTTGCTGGCCGTGGGCGGCGCGATGACGCCGTCTTCGTCGCGGTGGGCCGCCGGAGATGGTTCGGGTGCCGACACAGCGCGCTCCTCGCTCGTGCTCGCCGAGGCGATCGGCGTCACCCTGGCCGTGACCGAGCTGACCAAGATCGCGGTCCCCCGCTATCGACCGTTTCTCGCCTTCGAGCCGCGCCCTGGCGCGAGCCGCGTGTCGCAGGACGCCAGCGCGTCGTTCTGGTCCGGCCACAGCGCGCTCACCTTCGCCGCCGCCGCGATCGGCGCTTTCGACGCGTGCAGAGTGGACTCCCCGGTGGGGTGCGCCGCTCCCGCGATCGGCCTGCACGCGTTTGCCGCCGCGACGGCGTGGGGGCGCGTGATGGCGGGGAAGCACCACGCTTCGGACGTGCTCGTGGGGGCCGCGGTGGGCAGCGGTCTGGGCGCGCTCGTGGCGATGCTGCATGCGCCCGACGGCCGCGAGCGAGGGCGCGGCGCAGGCCAGGCGCTCGCCGGCTCGCAGGTGTTCATGCTCGGCGCATCGTGGGTGTTCTGATCACGCGCAACGGTGCCGGCGAAGGTTGGCGTCGGGGAGGGGGCGAGCGAGAGGCCGGGCCGTGACGTGCGGCAGCAGCGGGTCGGCCGTGCGTGACAGGACGATCCTGCAGAGCTCGTTCATCATGCCGACCGGGAGAGGCGTCAGGCCGGCCTCCCAGGCGGCGAGCTCCGAAGGGCTCGACCCGAGCTCGATGGCCGCTCGGTCGCGCTCGTAGCCCACGGACTCACGCATGAAGCGGAACGCTTCGGCATCGACCACCCCGGAGAGCGCAAGCGCTCTCGCTACGCCGAGATCGAACTGCGCCAGCGATGCGCCGTCGATCTCCCGCAGCCTGCATGCGGGGCACTCTCGGGCGTGCAACGTCGCGGTGAACACGAACCCCGCGACGCACTGCCTTTGCTCGAGACGAGTCTGGATCGACTCCCCTCGATTGCAGCTTTCGCACTGGTAGGGTCTGGAATCGCGCACGCCCCCCCCCACTGCCTTCGATGCAGCAACCCCTCCGCGCGCCGCTGCGGTCTGCGCCCTTCGCGATCTTTTTTCCCCGCTCGAGCGGCCCCGTCTGTCGTGGTCGCCCCGCTCAGCGACGCGTCACCGCCCGGAACGCTCGCCACATCCCCACCACCGTCTGGAACCGGTTCGCCGGGTCGATCGCAAACGCCTGCTCCGCCCAGTCGTCCACCGCCTCCGGCAGCTCCGGCCTCGCCTTGTGCAGGCTCGGGATGTTCCCCGGCGTCGTCACCGCCAACAGCATATCCACCAGACTCTCCCGATAGATCGGCACATCCCCGGTCAGCGTCTGGTACATCACCACCGCCAACGAGTAGACATCCGAACGCGCGTCGGCCGCTCGCGCCCCTTCCTTCCAGATCTCCGGCGCCACGTACGACGGCGACCCCGCGAGCATCCTGTCCGCCGTGATCGCCTGCAAGTCGCCGGTCTTCGCCAACCCGAAGTCCATGATCCGCGGGTCGGCCAGGTTGCCCCCCACGATGTAGATGTTCGACGGCTTCAAGTCCCGGTGGATGATGTCCCGGGCGTGCGCTCGATCGAGCGTCCCCACCACCGGCATGAACAACGTCATCACCTCGTCGAGGCTGAACGGCTTGCCGGCGGCGCGACGCTCCTGGATCGCCTGCGCGAGATCCATCCCCTCCAGCAACTCCATCACCAGGCACAACGAGCCGTCGTCGGCGCTGATGAGACCCATCACCTCCAGCGTGCCACGCCCCTCGAGCGCCGACATCGCGCGCGCTTCTCGCACCAGCCGCAGACGATAGTCGCTGTCCTTCGCGAGGTGCGACGCCAGGAACTTGATCGCAACCCGACGCCCCTCCATCACGTCGATGGCCCGGTACACATCCCCGTGCCCTCCACGCCCGATGAGCGTCCCCACCTGATACCTCTCCCCGACCATCTCGCCCGTTCGCGAGTCCTCCGCACGATCCGGTTCCATCGTCTCTTCGCTATCACACCCGGGGCACGAACGGGATCCCTAGTCGCGCGTGCCTTTCTCTCCCGTTTTCCAGCGATCCCTAGCGC
>JAKLDZ010000388.1 GCA_022703255.1 Myxococcota bacterium
GTGCGTCGCGAACCCATGGGGTTCCGGGGCGGCGCACCGTCACCCAGAGCTCGACGCGGTGGCGTCCGTGGAGGCGGAAGTAGTCCCGCGCAGGCATCGTCGGCCGGAGGCTATCACGACAGGGGGGGCGTGGCCGCGAAACCGGAGCGACCCGGAATGGGGCAGGGGGGTGGACAACGTGCTTGGGCATTTCGGCGAGACTCGGCTATCATGGCGCTCCCAACGGCACGCCAGGCCTGGCCTGGAGCGGGAGCGAACACGAGATGGCCCAAGACACCCGAAAGGATCCTCGCGCCAAGGTCCTCACCATGACGGTGCGGTACAAGAGCGCGACGATCGACGAGTTCATCGAGCATCACTCGCATGACGTGAGCCGTGGTGGCATTTTCATCAAGACTCCATCGCCATTTCCCCCGGGGACGCTGCTGAAGTTCGAGATCCGGATCTCGGAGGACAAGCCCGTGATCGGCGGCGTCGGTCGCGTGGTCTGGAAGCGCGATCCGCCCTCGGCCAACAACGAGCGCCCCGCCGGCATGGGGGTGAAGTTCCTCAAGATCGACGAGTCCTCGCGCCAGGTGATCGATCGGATCGTGGACCAGAAGGGCGACGTGCCGTCGGAGTACGAGGCGGGCGGTGGCGAGGCGGCGGAAGCACCCACAGCCGCAGCCCCCACGCCGGCGCCTGCCGGTGCCGCTGCGCCCGCTCGCCCGGTCGGATCGCGCAAGCCGACCATGCTCGGCCTCGGCGCGGTGTCGTTCCCGAGTGATGCCCCGCCTGCGGCTGCCCCCGCCCCCGCCGCCGCCCCTCCCAAAGAGGAGCGGATGTTCCCCGAGACCAAGAGCGAAGCAGAAATGCGTCCGCCCGAGGAGCGCACCGTGATGCGTCAGGCGGCCGAGTTGCTCGCCGAGGCGCTCAAGGGCGCCGGCGGATCGCTCGAGGAGATCGGTGCGGCTCCTGCGGCTGCGGCTGCGGCCCAGCCCACCAAGGAGGCCGTGAAGTCGGTGCCGCCCAAGGAGGCGCCGAGGCCGTCGTCTCCCCCGCAGAAGGAAGAGCCGAAGGCCGAGCCTCCCAAGGCGGAGGCGAAGGCGGAGCCCCCGAAAGAAGAGCCGAAGCCCGAACCGGCGAAGGAAGAACCCAAGGCCGAGGCCAAGCCCGAGGCCAAGCCCGAGGTCTCCGCTCCCAAAGAGGAACCGAAGCCCGAGCCCAAGGAGGAGAAGGCCCCCGAGGAGCCGGCCAAGGAGTCCCCGAAGCCCGCTGCCGCCAAGCCCCGCGATGCGGAGCCCGTGGCGAAGCCCGCTAAGCCGAAGGACTCCGAGCGCCCCGCCGCTCGCGTCTCCACCCGGCCCGCTCCCGCGCCCGCGGCTGCAGCCGAAGAGGAGAAGGGGGGCGGCATGGGACGCATGCTGCTCCTCGTCGCGGGCATCGCCGTGGTCGGCGGCGGCATCTGGTACCTGCAGAGCAGCGGCCAGACGCCTCAGGAACCCACTCCAACTGCGACCCAGACCACGCCGCCTCCCAAGCCCACGCCTTCGGTGGTGGCTCCTCCGGTCACCGCGGCAACGCAGACCGCCACCGCCGCGCAGACCGCGCCTTCTGCTACCGCGTCCGCTTCCGCCAAGCCGGTGGAGACTGCCAAACCCGTCGAGACGGCCAAGCCGGTCGAGACCGCCAAGCCGGTGCAGACCGCCAAGCCCGTGCAGACCGCCAAGCCTGTCGAGACCGCCAAGCCGGTGCCTCCCACGCCCAAGCCGCCTGTGGCCAAGCCGAAGCCGACTTCGGACAACCCGTACTGAGTCGTCCCCCCCCCGCCCCACTCCCATCCTCTCGTCGCGTCCGTACGCCCCGCTCTCCGCAGCGGCGCTGCGAGACGATTCGTGTGCCGAATGATCGCGTTCAGATCGCGCCCGACGCTCGCGGCCTGACGAACGGGTTCGACCTCTTCTCCTCTCCGATCGTCGTGCGGCCGCCGTGACCGGGGATGACCTGAAGATCGTCCTCCAGCGCATACAGCCGATCGCGGATCGATCGGGAGAGGGCGGCAGAGTCGCCGCCCCACAGGTCGGAGCGACCGATGCCCCCCTGGAAGAGGGTGTCGCCGGAGAACAGGATCCGCTCGGTCCCGTGCTGCACGCGGAACGAGACCGAGCCCGGGGAATGACCGGGCGTGTGGATCACCGTGACCTCGAGTCCGCCGAAGCGAAGCACGGCGTGATCGACCAGGTCCGCCCCCAGCTTCGGACGTTCCGGAGCGCGCATCCCCACGAAGGTGGACTGCACGACGAGCATGTCGAGGATGAAGCGATCATCGGGGTGCAGGAGGCTGTCGACCGGGAAGTGCTTCTGCAGGTCGGCGGTCGCGCCGACGTGGTCGATGTGCCCGTGGGTGTGCAGGATCGCCTCGACCTGGAAGGAGTGGCGAGCGATGCGATCGAGGATCTTGCGGGCGTCGCCGCCGGGGTCGATCACGATGGACTTGTTGGTGGACGGGTCAGCGACGATCGCGCAGTTGCAGCCGAGGGGGCCGACGGGGAAGGCATCGACGAGCATGGGCGGTACATAACACGGATGGGGCGCACGCGCGGGTGGGGGCGGGCTCAGACCGCGGCGATGACGCGAGCGAGCATGGCGCGCACCTGGTCGGCGATCCCGGCGAGCTCCTGACGTCCGGAGGAGGCGATCGTTTGCAGCGGATCGATCGAGCGGACTTCGACGCCACCGTCGGGGAGCTCTCGGACGACGACATTGCAGGGCAGGTGGACGCCGATGGTCGGGTCGAGGGTGATGGCCTGATGGGCCATGGTGGGGTTGCAGGCGCCCAGGATGGTGTAGGGCGCGATGTCTTTGTCGAGCCTCGCCTTGAGGGTGGCCTTGACGTCGATCGTGGTGAGGACGCCGAAGCCCTCGGTCTTCAGGGCGACGGGAACGCGTTCGAGGACCTGGGCGAAGGGGAGGTGGAGGGTGCGTGCGAGGGGGGCTCGATCGGTCATGGTGGTCCATCTCCACGGGTGATGCGGTCGGTTTGTCGGACACGTTCACCGTGGCCTTGTGAACGGGTCTGAATGGGCTATAGGTCCGGAGCCGACCGTGGGAGCTGCGATGACCGAGAAGGATTCTGCCGTTCGCGACATGGAGAGCTCGCTCATGCAGCGGGCTCGCGCAGGCGACAAGGACGCGCTCTCGCGGCTGTTCGCCGAGCACGTCCCCACCGTTCATCGATTCGCGATGCGGATGTGCCGTGACGAGGAGCGCGCGCGCGACATCGCGCAGGAGAGCATGCTCACGGCGCTCAAGTCGCTCGACGCCTTCCGCGGCGACGCGTCGTTCTCGACCTGGCTGTTCACGATCGCGCGCAGCCATTGCGGCAAGGCGCGGCGTCGCGCGGATCGGGAGCCCCTGCACGACCAGCCGGAGGGGCCGTCGGATGCGGTGGCCTCCTCGGAGCCGTTACCCGATGTCCAGGTGGCGCACGGGCAGGTGAGCGACGTCGTCGAGGCGGCTTTGGCGGCGCTCGATCCGGGCGATCGCGAGGTCGTGCTGCTGCGCGATGTCGAGGGGCTTCCCGCGCGGGATGCTGCGGAGGTGCTCGGCATCTCCGTGCCTGCCCTCAAGTCCCGGCTGCACCGTGCGAGGGCCGCCCTGCGGGACCACGTCCGCGGCGCCCTGGGCGATCACGTCGAGCCGCCGTCGCCCGCGTGTCCCGACGTGATCTCCGCGTTCTCGGAGAAGCTCGAAGGAGATCTGGCGGACAACGCCTGCGCTGCGCTCGAGGCGCACCTGGCGAGCTGTCCGGGTTGCGCGGCGCGTTGCGAGTCGATCCGTCGAGTGCTCGGCGCGTGCACCATGCTGCGCACGCAGCCGGTGACCCCGGAGCTGCGACGCACCTTCGAGCAGATCCTGGCCGGGCTTCAGCGACGGCCCGGGGTGTAGGGTGTGCCATCCGATGGAGGGGCGTGAGGCGAGACGAGTCATGGGCCGGTCTCCGGGAGAATGAGCGTGTCCGAGCCCCGATCCCCCTGGCGACATGCGGCGGTTTCGTCGATGCTCGTCTGCGCGCTGATCGGCATCCCCGCGCGGGCGTTGGCCGCGCCGGCCGAGCCGACCGACGACGGAAGCTTCGTGCAAGGGGAGAAGACGTTGGAGTCGAGGTTGATGGCTCCCTGCTGCTGGAACCAGACGCTCGACGTCCACGAGTCGGAGGTGACGCGGGCGCTGCGCGCGGAGATCCGTCGCAGGCTTCGCGCCGGCGAGTCCGCGGAGCGGATCGAGGCGGACCTGGTGGAGCGCTATGGGCCTCGGATCCGCGCGGTGCCTGCGGGAGC
This sequence comes from Myxococcota bacterium, assembly GCA_022703255.1. GTDB lineage: Bacteria > Myxococcota_A > Polyangia > Polyangiales > Polyangiaceae > JACRCQ01. The sequence goes on from JAKLDZ010000388.1 coordinate 4,320, forward strand.
ATCGCTCACGGGCATCGCCGTGTGGGTGTCCGCGGGAGTCGTGCTCTCCGGTCTCGGGGCCGCTCTTCTCGTCGTGCGTTGGGCGCGGCGCGGGAAGAAGGACGATGCTCCGAAGAAGCAGCCCGCGGGCGAGCAGGGCACGCGGGACGCGTGGGACGATCGTCTTGACGCCGAGGTGGACGACCTGCCGGACTGACGCGGAGCGGGAGTGTCCGGCGGGCGGAGGGGTTCACGAGCGAGAACCGGTGCTGTCCAGCCGTCGGCCTTCGCGGGAGGCGATGAGGGCAACGCCCCCGCGCCTCCTGTCGACGTCTCCTGCTCCCGTCCCTATTGCCCCTTCGCCCGCGCGATCAACCCGAACCTCGCGTTGACCTCGACCCACGGGAACACGTGCCGGTCCTTCGGCGAGTCGTAGACCCTGCGCGCGAGGTCGCGTTCGGTGGTCACGAACTTCACCTCCTCGAACAGCGGGGACCAGTGGTGGATCGCCTGGCGCGCCGTGGGGATGTCGCAGCGTTGCAGCAGTCGGCTCATGTCGTTGACGACGCGGGTGGAGTGACCGACGGCGTCTTCGGCGAGGACCTGGGTGTCCATGTCCTCGCTGCCGGTCATTTGGCGCAGCAGGTACCAGGTGAACTCGAGCGCCTCGGGCAGGGCGCCTTCGTCGATCACGCCGCGCATGGTGCTGGTGGGGGCGTGCTCGACGACCTGGATTTCGCGGTGGAAGTCGCGTGCGCGGGCGGGAGTGAGGGAGTGGACGCCGCCGAGGATGCGCACGAACATCGACGAGTCGAGCACGGCCTTGACGGTGCGCAGGAAGGCTCCCACCGCCTCCGAAGAGAACATCACCTGGTAGTGCTTGAGGAAGCGCTCGCCGTCGATGGTGGCGCGCAGGAACTTCTCGGACCCGAACGTGCCGAGGGCCGATCCGTTGAAGGCGCTGAACAGCAGGTTGCGGCTCACCAGACGCTCGAGAATGCGCTGGTCGTCGGGCGTGCTGCCCCGCAAGATGCTCTCCGCGAGCAACCCGTTCGCACACCCCTGGCTGTAGCCCACGTACCCGAAGGGCCCCTCGATCAGCTTGAAGATGTCGATGATCCGCCGCGCGTTCTCCTCGAGCGACATGGCGGTGCCCGTGGGGGCGCGCAGCACCCGCACGCCGCGTCGCTCCCACAGCCGCCGATAGGGCTCCGACAGCTCCGTGCCGGCGTCGCCCTCGGTGATCACTCCCATGCAGCTCACCACGACGAAGTCGTAGGTTCCCGGGTCGGGATCGATGAGAAGGCGCACGAGCGGATCGGCCAGCAGGCGCTTGCGGTCCGCGGGCTCGTGGATGAGCGTGCGCACGACGCACTCGAGCAGGTGCTGCTCGGATTCGAAGCGGGACTCTCCGGAGCGGGTGTGGAGCCAGTCGCGGACGCGGTCGATGTCCTCCTGGTAGTTGCGCACGACGGACAGGGC
>JAKLDZ010000389.1 GCA_022703255.1 Myxococcota bacterium
TGGAGCACGATGGCGTCGGGACGGCACTCGAGGACCTGTCGGGCCCGTTGCTCCGCGGCCCCGCTCCCGAGTCGTCTCTCCACCACATCCCAGCCCCGCGGCCGAGGGTGCGTGAGTCGGTGCAGCCCGATCTCGAAGTAGGCCACCTCGCCGTCGAACGGGGTGGAGAACTGGCAGACGGCGAGTCTGGGAGTCGGCATCGGGAGAGGTGTCGAGCGTTAGTGGGCGACCCCTTCCACGTAGCACAGCCCGTCGGCGTTCAGGTGTCCCATGGTCGCGGCGTTGAAGGAGACGAAGTCCCGCAGGTTGGTGAGCGGCTGCCCGCCGGTATCGAAGGTCATCTCCGACGGGGTCGTGGGAAGCGTGTAGAGGGCGTCGGAGACGCAGCTCCGCCACGGGATTGCCGCTCCCGATGAACTCGTCACGGGGGACAGCGGGACCGACGCGACGTCGTCGAGCTCCACCACCCACTCGCCGTTCTGCTGCTTCGCATGGGCGGCGAACTGGTTGAACATCGGAACGTTCTCGTGGCTCGTCGAGTTCCAGAAGAGGTGATCGGTGTGAATCGTGATCTGCGCGAACGTCGGCGCGTTCGGCAGCATCTGCACTCCGCGCGGCGCCTCCTCGCTGGCGATCGCCTCGCCCAGGTTGTCGGGGTTCTGGCAGTTGCGATAGGAGACCGCCCCCGACAGCCCGAACCGGAATCTCACCGGGGTCGGCACCGCCGCCCAGTCATACCCGTCCTTCGAAGCCTTGCACTGCGCCTCGCTCGCCTTCAGCGTCGCCGTCCCCACCAGCAGCACCCGCAGCCCCTTGGACACCATCGTCTGCAGATCCGCATCGTCCGCCGCAACGTTCACGAGCGTCGCATTCGACGTCGCTGCCGTCAGGTCGAAGCCGAAGGCGTAGCGCTGCTCGAGGTCGAACATCCCCTTCAGATCCTGTATCGGGAGGCGGATTGCCACCTTGCCCGCCCCGCCCTTGTCCGCCTCGTTGCCCGGCTTCGCCAGGTCGACCACCCACGGACCGCTCCTGCGCTCGACCTCGGCGCCGGTCTCCCCCTGATTGCCCGGGTTCTTGTCGGGCATGTCGTGGAGATACACGCTCCCCACCACGACGAGGATTCGTTCGAACCGCACCTGCCAGCCGTCGACAAATGCCAGCTCCTGCCCGGGCCCCGGAGGGAATGCGTAGCCATTGGCTCCGAGCCCTTCGGCGGAGGCCGTGATCACGAGCTCGCCGCCCAGGGCGGCATCTGTCGCCGCGTCATCGCTCCCGCACGCCATGAGCAGGGTCGTTGCCGCGAGCGATACCCATCCGGCGAGACGTCCGATAACCATGTCGAGTCCCTTCTCCTGATTCGCATTCATTGCCAGACGAAGTCATAGGCGGACACCGATCGCAGCGACTGGAACAGCGTCGTCGCGGGTTGTCCCTCGAGCTCATCGGGGACCACCAGGAGCTCCCCCTGGCCCTGCGCCCCCTCGAGCTGGTCGAAGTCCACCAGGTCGAACCAGACCCTGGGGTCCGCGCGAACGACCAGCGCGCCGCTGTCCCTGGGGGTGAGATCAATCGGAATCGGCGTCACGATCCTCGACTTGCACAGCGGATTGGCGCCCGGTGTGGCCGGATCGCTCGGCGTGATCTGGCGATTCGTTCCGATGGTGATCACCCCTTCGAACCGCCACGAGAGCGACTCGCGCGACGCCGCACCCTCGAACTGCAGAATCGGTGTCGAGTCCTCGGTCGCGTCCACGCGCCCGCCCGTGAGCCACACCTCTCCGGCAAGCGCGCGGTCGGCCGTTCCGTTGGCCGGCGCGGGAAACCGCTGCAGCGCGGGGGACAGGACGTCGACATCCATGCCCGAGGTCAGCTCCGCGGCGTAGACACCGGGCAGGACGCACGGAGTATCCTGGGCGCCCTGGACGGGGCGGGAGCGATTGAGGTACACGCCGCCGATGTGGAGGACGGCGCGGTCGAGGCGCACGTGGTAGCCGGCGGAGGTGTCGAACTCGTAGGGGCTGCCGGCGACGGAGTCGACGGGACCGGCGGCGAAGACGGGGAAGTCGACGACTTCGCTGCCTGTGGAGCCGACGCAAGAGCTCGTGGTGGCGATCAGGGCGAGCGCGACAGGCGCCAAGCGTCTCATTCGGAACCTCCGAAGTTCACGCCCAGGGTCAGGAAAAGCATGCGGGGGGGGCCGGCAGTGAAGTGCCTGACCGGCACGAGCGTGGGCTGCGCCTCCGTCTGGAAGTCGGATGCGTAGTTGAATTCGCCGAGCCGGTACCGACGATTCAGCAGGTTGGTCGCGGCGACGCCGACCTCGTAGTTGCGCCAGGCGAGGGAGCCCGACAGATCGACCGTGAACAATGCGTCGCTGCGCTGACCGTAGGGCAACGGCCGATGCCCGACCCACGTGACCCCCGTGCCGACCGTCGCCCGCACGGCCCGGCCCGCGGGACGCCACGGCAGATCGTGGTACACGCTCCCGTCATAGCGCACCACCAGATCCGGAACGTAGGGGACCAGCAGGTTCGTGTCGTCGAAGGTGGAGCGCACCATCGTCACGTTCGCATTCTGATCGAACCACGAACCCGACCACCGCCCGGAGAGCAATCCCCCCGTGCGCGTCGTGCCGTCCGCCAGGGTGTTGCGCCCCGCGGTCTCGCTGAAGACCAGATCCCGCTCCACGTGGGTCCGGAAGAACACCGCGCGGGAAACGAGGTGGGTGTTGCCCAGACCACCGCCGAAGGTGACGCCGGATTCCCATGCACGCACGCGGGCGAACGGAGTCCCCAGGTCCTGGGAGATGTAGACCGGATCGATGGAGCGCACGCCCTCGCCCCAGCTCGACGAGAGGCTCATTCCATGGAACGGCCCGACGATCACCGAAGCGCGCGGGAGCAGCGCCGCCTGGGAGGTGGACGCACGCTGCGTCGGATCGCGATACCGTCCGAAGTCCTGCTGGTCGAGGCAGCTCGCGTCGCCCGGCGGATCGGTGCGCGACGGTTGTCGCACCGAATCCTGGGCGCAGCGATCGAGCACGTTGTAGGTGAAGAGGTCCCCGCGCAACCCGCCGCGGAAGGTCAACCACGACAAGGGCCGCACGTTCAGGTCACCATAGAGCCCGATGTCACCGAGAGAGTACTCGACATCCGTGTCGCGACCGTAGGGCACGGCGTTGGACGACTGCACCCGGAGCTGCGTCCCGGAGCCGTAGTCGCCTCGCGCCGAATAGCCGACCTCGAGCTCCTGAGGAAGCCCCCCGATGACCGTCCGCGAGCGCGAGGAGCCCCTTGCCCCCAGGGTCCACGAGTCCACCTGCAGGTCGATCCCGTCGCCGCGCTGCGCGTGCGGATTCTGCAACGGCTCCTGCACGTCGAGCAGGAATCCCGTGTAGTTCTTGCGCATCCGCATGGCGTTGCGAATCACGTACACCTGCTGCCGAATCCGCATGTCGTCCACGGTCTGCTCGAGGTCCCCGGCGATGGAGAAACGCGACGCGTCTCCCCCCTGACGGAAGTCGTGCGTGTCGTAGAACCCCACCAACCCGCGCCGATACGCGTCTTCGCGCAACACTCCCGCGGAGTGGTAGCTGGCCGAGTAGCCCTGCCCGGTGAGGCGCCACGCACCCTTGTCCCCGAGCTTGCCCTCGTACTGCCCCATGGCCGAGCCGCGACGCGCGTCGCGGTTTTGTCCGAATCCCGCGGTGTCGAACAGCTCCGCCGCGCCGAACGTGCCGCGCCCCTGACTGCGCGGTCCCCAGAGCAGCAAGATCCGATCGGTCCCGTAGGAGCCGCGTGTGTACTTGACCGTGGTGCCCCGACGATCGAGGCCGAGCTCGTAGTCCGCGCTGCCCGCCACGGCGAAGTTCCCCTGGCGCGGATCGAAGGGCCCCTCCACCACACGTAGCGAATGCACTACCTCGGGAATGATGAAGTGCGTGTCCGCATGACCATTGCCATGCAGATTGCCCGCTTCGTTGATCGGCACGCCTCCGACCGTGAACTCGATGTCCTGCCCCTCCCGGGCGTCAAACCCACGCAAGAACACTTGGTGCGCGTGCCCCTCCCCACCTTCGTTCGTCAGCAGGATCCCGGGCGCAAGCTGCAGCATCTCCGCCGCATTCTTGCGCGGTACCTCCCGTAGCTTGCCGAGCTCGATCTGGAAGTCGCTCGCGCCGCGCGACGGGGGACGGGACCGGCCGACAATGACGACCTGCTGCGGGGCTTGGGTTTCGGCGGCACGCACCGCGGGATCCGGCTGGAGCGCCTTCGCTGCGGCCGCGGCCTGTCCCGCCGTCGCGGACTGCATGCCGCCAGACGAGCTCGACCCTGAAGGCGCGGGGATCGGTGCAGACGACGCGGAAGCGGGGACCAGGACCGACGCACTCGCCGAACCCGAGGAGGGAGCCGCGGCCGACGACGAGGCTGAGACCGTCGCAGACGATGCGGCTCCGGGCGCTGTTCCGACTCCCCCCGCCGGAAACGTGAAGGGGATACGGATCCGGGCGCGGACCGGCTGACCGTCGCGCTGCGCCGGACGGAACCTCCACTGGATCACTGCCTCGCGAGCGGCGCGATCGTACTCCTTGCCACCCGATTCGGCGGTCGCGACTTCCTCGACCGAGCCGTCCACTCCGACAGTGACGAGCAGCACGGACAGGACATCGCGAGCGGGGGGCGGACCTTCGGGGTAGTGGGCATCGACGCGCGACAGGACGACCGGAGCGGAAAGCGATTCCTCTCCCTGGGCGAGGGCGACGGCAGGGATGCCGAGGGCTGCTGCGAGGAGCAGGGCGGCGAGCCGGGAGAGGGGGCGGGGCGGGGTGAGCGGCACGTCGCGCTTCTACTCTTCTCGCAACCCAGTTGCAACAGATGCCGGGTCTCGTTCGCATCCGGGCTGCGGAGCCCCCCCACGGGCTGCCATCCCGCCCCCCCGGCCCTAGATGACCCGCATGATGATCCGTCGATCCCACGAACGCGGCTTCGCAGATCACGGTTGGCTGCGCAGCTACCACACCTTCTCGTTCGCGGACTACCACGACCCGCGCTTCATGGGGTTCCGGGTCCTGCGGGTGATCAACGAGGACCGGGTGCAACCGGGCCAGGGCTTTCCGACGCACGGGCATCGGGACATGGAGATCCTGTCGTACGTGCTCGACGGAGCGATGGAGCATCGGGACAGCCTCGGGAACGGCTCGATCATTCGCCCCGGGGATGTGCAGCGCATGAGCGCGGGCACGGGAGTGCGTCACAGCGAGTTCAACGCCTTTCGCGACAGGGTCGTGCACTTCCTGCAGATCTGGATCGTGCCGGACCGTGCCGGCTACACGCCGGGATACGAGCAGAAGGAGTTCACCGAGGCCGACAAGCGCGGCCGGTTGTGCCTGGTGGCCTCGAGAGACGGTCGTGAGGGGAGCGTCCGCGTGCACCAGGACGTGGGGGTGTATGCCGGCTTGTTCGGCAGGGGGGAGCACGCGTTGTGGCAGGTTCCCGATGGGCGCGCGGCGTGGATTCACGTCGCACGGGGTTCGGTGGACATCGACGGGACGCTGCTGTTGGCGGGTGACGCGGCGGTGATTCCGGAGCCGCGGCCCTCGAAGATCACCGGCGTGGAGGAGGGGGAGATCCTGCTGTTCGATCTGCCGTGAGGGGCTCAGCGACCCGACAGCTTGCGGGCCAGTGCGAGGGAGGGCGCGGGGTTTCCGGCGGTCGAGGCGTTGACGAGCAGCACGCGT
>JAKLDZ010000039.1 GCA_022703255.1 Myxococcota bacterium
ATCCAGCTCCTCCAGCCTCCTTCCGACGTCGGTACCCTGCCGGCCCGGTTCGTCCAGCGGAGCCGATTCCTGCAGCTCCCTCACGAGCCCCAACGCCTTGCGCCGTACCGCCGTCGCCCTCATCGCGTCGCTGCGATCCGCAATCCCGCTCGACAGCGCCTGCTCCACCTGCTCCCACCCCGATCGCTGGTAGCTCTCCGCATCCCCCATCCGCCCCGCCAGGGCCGCGCGCGCCGACAACGCCAGCACGGGCCCGACCTGCTCCAAGCCGAGGCCCCGAAGGCCTTCCTCGACATGCTCGACGATCGACGGCACCTCGCGCTCCTCGACCCGATCGCGCTTGTTGATCACGGCCTGGATCGGCACGCCGCTGGCCGCGATCTCCGCGAGCACCGCGCGCTCCGTCTCCTTCAGCGGCTGCGATGCATCGAAGACCCAGAGCATCACGTGGGCCTCCTCCACGGCGCGCCGCGCCGCCGCAAGATGGTCCGGATCCAAGGCGTTGAACCCCGGCGTGTCCAGAACCTCCATGCGCTTGAGACGCTCCATCGGCGCGCAGATGTGAACCTCCCGCGCCACGCCACCCCCAGCCTGGATCTCGCGCAGCGCGTCCTTCAACGCCGCATGCCCCACCACCCGATCCGGTCCCCCTCGCACCGCAATCCTCGCGAAAGGATCCGGCGCCCACGACAACCAGTGCAGCGTCGCCGTCGTGGGCAACACCCCCGTCGGCGCAACGTCCGCCCCAATCAGCGCGTTGATGAACGTGCTCTTGCCCGCGTTGAACTCCCCCACCACGGCGAGGCGCAACGGTCGCTCGGGCTCGATCGAAAGCGCTTCGCAACGCGACACCAGATCCAACCGATCCCACGCGACCGCCACACGACGCACCGCCGTCAGCGCGTCGGACAGACCCTGCGCGCCTGCGTCGAGCCGCACCCGCCACGCGTCGGCACGCGCTGCCCCCGCCCACCCACGCACCGCTCCCTCCGCCCCCGCAACCGAGTCCCCCTCCGTCTCCACATCCCCCCAACGCCCCTGCTCCGCCGCTCGCAGCAGCCTGCCCATGCACGCCGCCTCCCGCGGCGCTTCCTCCCCCAGAACCTCCAGGGCCGCGTGCAGCGCCTCGCCATCCCTGCGCTCGAACGCGATCCCCAACAGCGTCCGCGCTGCACCCCGATCCCCGCTCCGCGCAATCCGCGTCAGCGCCTGCCGCGCGTCCTCGCTTCGCCCCTCCGCAAGCGCAAGCGCCAACGCGAACGTCGGCTCCTGCTCCCGTCCGTCGGCTCGCAATACCTCCCTCACCCGCGCCACGTGGACCGCATCGCGACACGCCGCAACGTACGACGCCAGCGCCTCGGTCGCCCCCGGCGCCTCCAGAATCCAGGCCCGCAACAACCCGTCCAGCGCCCCCTCCCCGCCCAGCATCGCCTCCCCACGTGCCCGCGCCAGCGTCGCTCGCCCGTCGATCACTCCCGGCTCCCCGACCGCTCCCAACGCCCTCTCCACCCCCTGCCTGTCCCCCAGCGACAGAGACGCCTCGAGCTGCCTCAGCTCCACCTCGGGCTCCGCAGACGCCAACCTCAGCCCGTCCAGCCAGCGGCGCGCTCGCCACGGATCCCCCATCGCAAGATCGAGATCCGCGAGCTCGAGCAGCGCATCGCGACGCGACGACGGCTCCACGGAAGGATCCAGTGCGCGTTGAAATGCGGCAGCGCGTTCCGACGCGGGCGCTCCCGTCCTCGCCAACGCCTGCCCGAGTCGAACCCACAGCTCCCCGCGCCACGGCGCCGCGTCGCACAACCGACGCAGCACCTCCACACACTCATCGTCCAATCCCGCAGCTTCGGTCGCATCCACCAGCAGGGCCAGACCGATCGGAGACTCGGGCACCCTGTCGAGCAGCATCAGCGCGTGCATTCGCGCCTGCAGCGGGTTGCCTCGCTCGAGCCATCGCTCCGCCTCGCGACGATGCTCGTCTGCCCCCTTCGCGAGCAGCTCCACCCGTCCGAACCAGAGCCCCACGTTCTGCGCCAGGAATGCCACCGCGCCATCCTAGTGCACACGCTCGCGAGGCTCTACCCCGTCCGACCAGCCCGCGCCCGCACGCGCGCCACCCACGGCCGCCACGCACGGCGCGACACGATCAGCGACGCCAGCGTCCATCCGACGAACGACACCGCCATCCACACGAGCCACCGCGTGGCCGAGGCCGGGTCGCCACTCTTCATCGCGAGCACACGCAGCGCCCCGAGAGCCGGGGTGCTCGGGAGCAAGGTCGCCACCGCGCGTACGTGTGCAGGCATCTGCTCGATCGGCCAGGAGAACCCGGACATCAGAAACATCGGCGCGGAGGCGAACATCAGGAGCTGGAACGAGGCGTATCGGTCCTTGACCAGCGACGACACGAGCACCGCCGCGGGAGCCACGGTCAGCACGAACACGGCGAACAGCCCCAGCAACGAAACCGCATCGCGCATGGGCCATCCGAACCACCGGAACACGCACAGCACGATGAAGGCGGTGGCCCCCAGGTGCGATGCCAGATGGGCGAGGAACTTCCCCTCCAACCACGTGAAGGGCCAACGCTTCGCCTCCGCAGGCTCACCCAGCTCCCTCGACAACCCCGCGGAGAACGCCAGCGCAATCAGCACCGCCTGCTGCATCACCAGCAACAGCACCCCCGGCACCAGAAATGCCCCGTACGCCAGCGTCGGATGGAATGCCATCCGCTCCACCCTCGCCACCGGCGACACCCGCGCACGCGCCACCTCGCGGCTCACCCCCTTCGACCGCATCCACGCCGCGGCCAGCTCGTCGTTCATCGACGAGACCACGTTCGAAACGCCCGGATACGCCACGCCGTACGTCAGGATGTTCGAGCTGTCGACCCACACCTTCACGTGCGCTTGCTCACCGCGCTTGACGCGCGTCGACAGGTTCGACGGCACGTAGACGAGCACCTCCGCCCGGCGCTCGCGCAGCGCCCTCCACCCTTCGTCCACCGAGCCCGCTCGCTCGATCACCCGCAGCTCCTGCGAAGCGTCGAGGCCTTCGAGCAGCTCGCGCGACAACGCCGAGTTGTCGTCGTCGATCACCACGGTCGGACGCTCCACGGCCTGGTTCGCCTGGTACAGCCACGAGACCACCAGCGGGTACACCACCGGGATCGCCACCAGCACCAGCAACAGCGTCGGATGCCGAAACATCGTCCGCCACTCCTGCACCATGGACCGCAGAAGAAACCCGTAACGCGCTCTCATGCCGCCCCCCTCCGCAGCCGTCCTGCGAGCGCACGCAGCGAGGCGCCCACCGCGATCATCGCGCAGAACACCGCGGACTGCGTGGCCAGCGACGCGAAGCGCGGGCGAAGGTCCGCGAGCTCGACCGGCTGCTGCAGCGCCGTGCGCAGTCCCCGGGCGAACGGCGTGAAGGGCACGGCGGCGGCGACCGTCCGCAGGTGCGCGGGGAACATGTCCGAAGGCCACGTGAGCCCCGAGAGCATGAGCGACAGCATGCCGAGCAGGACGGTCAGCTCGAGGCCGAGGAGCTTCGAGGGGAGGAGGACCATCAGCGCCGAGGCCATGGTGACGTCGGCGGCAACCCAGCAGGCGATCATCGCGGTCATCACCGCCGGCGACGCCGCAGGCCACAGGTGCTGGCGTGGCAGCAGGCCGTAGAGAAAGAGCATCCCGAGCAGCGTGCCGATGGTCCACACCGACGCCGCGGCGCCCAGGGTCTGCGGCGCCCCCGAGGGGCCCTGTCCGGGGAGGAACATCGACGCCGCCATCAGCAGGACCCACACGTGCAGCAGGAAGAAGACGAGCGCGGGGGAGAGATAGACCGCGTAGTTCGTGGCGGGGTTGAACGACGGGTTGTCCTCGATGGCGATGGGGACCACGCGCGCAAGCTGCTCATCGCCTCTCGCCCCCAGCTTTCCCGCAACGCTCAGCTGGACCCCCGCTCCCACCGTCCCCACCGCCTTCGCCACCGCCTTGTACGCGTTGCGCCCAGTCAGGATGTTGCTCCCGTCCACCGCTACGACCACCTCCCCCTTGCGACCGCGCTTGAGGTTGGCTGAAAGGTCCGACGGCATCAGCACGATCGCGCTCACCCGGCCGTCCACCATCATCTGCTCGGCCTGCCGCAGCGACCCGATGGGCTCGTCCACCATGCGCAGATCACGCGCGGACCGCAGGTACGTTCGGAGAGTCCGGCTGACGTGCGAGCCGTCGAGATCGACCACGGCGACGGGGATCCGCTGCACGACGAGGTTCGCGTAGATGTCCATGCCGAGCCAGGCGGCGGCGAGCAGCATCAGGGTCATCAGCCGGAAACGTCGTACGACGAACAATCTGCGCAGCTGCTCCCAGGCTCCGGTTCCCAGTCCGGAGAGGACGCCGCGCGTCACGCTCCACACCCTCGACAGCATGGCCAACCTCACCTGGGCATCCAGCGCACGGTCATCCCGGGACGGAGCCCCTGTACCTTTTCCACCGGGCGCGCCTTCACCTCGAAGCTCTTGAGGTCGAAGCCGCCCTTGTCGGTCGTGGCTTTCCACGTCGCGAAGTCCCCCATCGCCGCGACGTGGAACACCTCCAACGAGACCTTGCGACCGAGTGCCGGGACCTCGGCCTCGATGCGGGATCCCTTGTCGATGCCGCGAAGCATGTCCTCGCGCACCGCGAACGTGGCCCACACGTCGTCGAGATCCACGATCGTGAGGATCGGATACCCCGTGGCCGCGAGCTCTCCGCGGTGCAGCACGATCTTGGAGACCTCGCCCTTCAACGGCGAGGTCTGCACCGTCTCCTTCTCGTAGCTCCGAACCTCGGCCAGGCTCCCCTCGCCCTGCTTGACCAGCGCACGCAGGGCGTCGAGCTCCTCGCCGCGCGCCCCCTTCGCCACCATCGCGTTGCGCGCCTCCGCCACCGCGAGCTGGTCCATCGCCACCTGCCAACGCGACTCGATCTCGTCGAACTGCGCCTGCGGTATCGCGCCCTGATCGAGCAACGCCTTCACCCGGTCGTAGGACTTCTTCATCACATCGGCCTGGTGGCGCGCGGCAGCCAGGGCCTGACGGCTCGCCTCCTTCTCCTCGACCCGCGCGCCGGCCTGCGCGAGTCGCAGCCGGGCCTGGGCCGCCGAGATGGCCGCCTGGACCTGGTCGAGCTTCGCCTGCACCTCATCGCTCTCGATCGTGGCCACCTGCTGACCTGCCTCCACCGCGTCCCCCTCGCGAACCGACAGCTCCTTCACCCGCCCGGGGATCTTCGAGGCCACGTCGACCTCGGTGGCGTCCACGAGCCCCGTCAGCGCACACGGCGCCTCGACCGGCGCCGAGCACGCGCCTGCGAACGCAACCAGACCAGCCAACCCTGCAACGAAACCAGGCATCTTCATCGTGAGCCTCCGGATCGCGCCCTCGGCGCCGCCTTCGTCTTGCCTTGCTCTGGAAGGATCCCGTGCATCACCAGCGACAGGATGTGATCGAGCAGCTCCTGCCTCAGATCGGGACTCGACAGGTCGCGGCCCCACAGGGCTTCGAGCATGGCGCGACGGCTGAAGTAGCCGATGCACAGCGCGCTGACGCTGAGCGCGATCTTGTCCTCGTCGAGATCCTTGCGGAACGCTCCCTGGCGCTTGCCCTTGCGAACCACCTCGTGCAAGTCCTCGAGCCCGGCCGCCAGCATGCGGGCGAGCATCTCCCCGGAGCGTCCTCCGAGGCTTTCCCAGCCGATCATGCGAACGATCTGAGGGTGATCGGCGACGAAGGCGAAGTACCTGCGGATGATCGCCTCGGCCTCGGCCACCGGGCCGCGATCGCCCAGGTCGGCGGGCTTGCTGAGGGCCAGCACACGCTCGAAGCAGGAGCGCAGGACCTCGGCGTAGACCTGCTCCTTGTTGCCGAAGTAGACGTAGAGCATCCGCTTGTTGATGCCCGCCTGCTCGGCAATCTCGTCGATGCGGGTGCCGTCGAACCCCTTCTCGACGAAGAGCCGCTCGGCGGTGGCGAGGAGCTTGGAGCGGGTCGCGGTCGCGTCGCGCTTGCGCCTGGGAGGCTGCGGCTTGTGGCCGTGGGTTGCCTTGGAGGCAGGGGTGCGTGTCGGGGAGGGATTCATAACTAACTAGATGGTTACCGCGATGACGCCGCCGCGTCAACACCTCCCGCGTACAATCTCTCCATGCGCCCCCCGCCGCCGCTCACCCTCGCCCTGACCGCCTGCGCCCTGCTCGCCTGCAGACGCCCGAATCCTCCCGCACCCCAGCCCGATCCCGACGCCCGCCCCGCTGCACCCGCATCCACGCCGTCCCCTGCGGTGGTCACACTCCCTCCCGCCGATCCGAACGCACCCTTCCCGCTTCACCGCGCGTTGCTCCAACGGAAGTCCGTGCGCGACTTCGACCCCGCGCCTCTGTCCCAACCCCAGATCGCGCAGCTCGCATGGGCCGCACAAGGCCTCGTCGATCCCGCGACCAGCCGCAGAACCGCACCGTCCGCCGGCGCCCTCTATCCCCTCGAGCTGTACTTCGTGACCCCCGGCGGCTCGTTCCACTACCTGCCCGCTCGCCACGCCATGGCGCTGCACAACGCCGTGGATCGTCGCGCCGAGCTCGCACACGCCGCCTTCGACCAGGCCTGCGTCCGCAACGCCCCCTTTGTCGTCGTGATCGCCTCCGTCACCGATCGCACCCGCGCCAAGTACGGCGATCGCGCCCCCCGCTACGCCGCCATCGAGGCGGGTCACGTCGCGCAGAACCTGCTCCTCGAGGCAACCGCGCTCGGTCTCGCGGGGGTCCCTGTGGGGGGATTCGACGACGATCTGGTACGCAAGGCGGTCGGGCTCGCCGCGAACGAGGAGCCGCTCTACGTCGTCCCGATCGGTGCGCCGCGCGCGCGTTGATCGCGCGGCCGGACCGCCGTCTCCTCAGCGCAGCGTCGCCAGGAGCCGCTCGAGACGGCTCTGCTCCCACCGCAACACGATCGTCTTCTCGTGGCTCAGGGTCACAGCGCCCGCGGCTGCGCCCTTGGGCTTGCGCACGAAGCGTCGTTCGCACCAGGAGACCTCCACGCACGGCTCGCCGCGCGCATCGGAGAAGTACGCCGCCAGGGTCGCCGCATCCACGAGTGTCTGCGGCGGCGGGCTCTTGCCCTTCACCATCCGCACCACCACGTGCGATCCGGTCCTGCCCCGCACGTGCATCCAGACGTCCTGCGGCCGGGCAATCCGCGTCGTCAGCACGTCGTTGGAGACCGCATCCCTGCCGACCAGAATCGAGGCCCCGTCCGACGACCGATACTCCCGCGCGCACTTCGCGATCGGATCGTCCGTGTGCCGCTGGGGTCGCCCTCCAACCGCTCCGGACTCGAGCCGAGCCTTGGTGCCGCGTGGCGCGATTCCGGCCGGAAGCGCCTCCAGCGCAGACGCCGTCGCGGTCCGCACGCCGGCCGCCGAGGGCTCGTGCTCGATCGCCGAAAGCGCGCGCGAGATCGTCTCGATTGCGCTCCCGGCCTCCGCTTTGCGACGGTTCCTGATCCCCTCGCCGCTCTTCATCCGACGCGCACGCGCGAACACCTCCTCGAGCTGCTCGCGGGCGCCACGTGAAGGATCGAGCTCGCGTCGAACCGTGCGGGGCTCGCCGCTCGACCAGTCCACCGCCTCGATCTCGCGCGCGCCTCTCGGCGCACGGGCGGCGACGGGCAGGAGCACACGGGCGGCGGCCGCCTCGCGCTCCGATTCCTCCGCTCTGCGAGCGTCGTTGTCGATGGCCGCAACGCGGCGCTGCAGCTTCCGTCGCGCTGCCCCCAGAACCTTCGACGCAGCTCGCCGCTCCTGCTCCGCCAGCAGCGTCTGCCAGCGCGTCAGAAGCTCCCGCTCGCGCTCCTCCTCCGAGCCCTCGTTCGGAATGCGAACCAACGGCGGCAGCGTCGACGGGCTCCCCTCCTCGACCGAAACGCCGTCGCTTCGAGCCCGAAAAGTACGCACCCCGCCCGTGGTGCTCACGACGAGGAGGACCTCGTCCTTGGATGCGCACAACGCCTCGAGCTTGCCGCCCTCGAGACGCTCACGCATGCCGCGGACGGTGCCGTCGGCGGTCATCCCCTCGCCGACTGGCCGGCTTCGCAGGAATCCCAGGTGCGGCGGGTTCGGCGGAAGGGAGACGACGACGAGGACGAGGGAGGGGCGCAGCGAGAAGGACCACAGGCCCGTGCCGGTGCGATCGATGCGCGCGATCGACGGGGGGAGGCTGGCGCCATCCATGGGCTGTACGTAGCACGGCCTCCCGCACGATCGGCCGGGATCCTGGGAAGGGTCGTGTGGATGGGAGGGAGGAGGAGGGCTAAGGAAGCAAGCGCGGAGGAGGACGGGCTCAGAGAGGCATGACGAACGACGGATCGCACGCGAAGCGGATGCAGCTCTTGGAGTCGGTTCGCCAGCCGGACAGCGTGTAGCCTTCGGCGCACTGCGGAGGCACGAGCGACGGGCAGCTCCCGTCGTCGACCGTGCAGGCGTTGGGCATCTGGCAGAGGTCCTCGTTGCGCGTCCAGGTCCAGGTCTGACCCTCGGGACACGCCGCCAGCTTGAACGCCGGGCAGGGCCCCATCATGTCGCGCACGTCGAGGTACACCTGGCTGGCGTCGAGGATCTTCGCGTAGCCGCCGGGGAACTTGTCGCCGTTGATGATCCACGCGGCGACGATGGCGTTGTGGTGGTTGACGCGGTCCACGAGCCAGTCCTGATCGACGTGGGGCAAGGCCGCGAGGGAGACGGAGTAGCCGTCGAACGCGGACTGCTTCGTGGTGTTCAGCTCGCGCGCCATCTCGTTGGGACAGGGCGCCGTGAAGCACTGGATCTGCGGATCGCGATCCTTGGCGGAGTAGAACCGGTCGCCGGCCAACGGCTCCACGCCGGGCAGGCCGCGATACGCCTCGTAGACGAGGAACGGACGCGTGCCGTACTTCGACTCCTTCTTCCCCAGCTTCCCGCGAAGCACCAGCTCCTGCGCGGGAGCCTCGAGGACCTTGCCGATGAGCTCGTCGCTCCACCCGGACTTCGAGAAGTCGAGGGAGTTCACGTAGCGCTCTGCCGTGGTCTTGTTGACGTCCTTCACGAAGTAGCCACCGCACAGCGGCGACACGCACTTGCGGTCGTCATGACGGAGGGTGACGAAGGACTTGGAGCTGGTCGAAAGATCGGAGTCGTTGTCTTCGGTCTGCTCGGCATCGAACGACTGCTCCGGAGCGATGTCGGCGGCGCAGCCGCTGGCGACGATGGTGAGCCCGAGAAGAACGGCTGCAGAAGCGAGCCTGGTGAACATGAAGTGCCTCCTGGCGAATGGCCCCCCCGAACAAGCGGGATGGGCGGCCATGTAACCCGGAGTGCGACAACTGTCCACCCCCAATTTTCACGGATTGAATCGGGCAGCGACTTGCCTGCCCCAACGTCGTAACTTGCTGTAAACTCGCGCCGTTCGTGGGGAGCGAATGAAGAACCGCTTCTGTTACGCATTCGAAGAGCTCAACGAAGACCTGGCTCGGCCGCCCAAGGCCGCCCTTCGGGCCATGTTCTCGGCGGGAATCCTTGTCAGCCCCCGGGGCTGGAAGTCGCTGAGCAACGAGACGCGCCAGGCCCTCGCCACGGAGGGGACCCGAGAGCAGGTCAACGTCGTGATGGTCGCGGAGCTGCTCAAGGAAGCTCCTCCCGGACACATACGGCTGGTTGCGCGCACGGCCGACCCGCCCATGGATCAGGTCCCGCCGGCGGTGCTCAAGGCCCTGGGCCCCACGCGCACCATCAGCGCCTCGGAGTGGGCATCGCTGCGCGCGCTCGACCGTTACGTGATCGCTTCGCTCGCGGCGAACACCCGCCTGCTGTGGCGTGCGCTCGACGAGTTCGCGTCCGAACCGGGGAGCAAGCTCACCAAGGGCGGTGGGCAGTCCTGGTCCGGCGCCCTCGCGCACTGCGAGGTTCACTGCCATCCCAACGCCATCGAGCGACTGACGTCGTCGAAGTACCTGGACGGTCGCGCGTTCGTCCTGGCGCGGGTGGCGGGAGTTCGCGCTGCGCGGCGCACCTCGGAGATGCTGGATCTGCAGGTCGAGACGGTGAGTGGCCCCGCGGAGCTCGATTGGGGCCCGACCAAGCAACCCGGCGTGCTGCTGTGGCAGGGTCACGTCAGCACGTGGGACGGCGAGTTCTTCCCGGCGGCGTCACTGCTCGCGGTGAGCGCGGCTGCGGTGGCGCTCTACGACATGGTCAAGGAGATCGATCCGACCGCGAGCATCGGCTCCGCGGGCATCGTCGAGGAACCATGGCGCGTGGGCTCGGCCGCGGGCTTCGAGCGCGAAGAGTCCACTGCGGTGTACTCGGCCAAGAACAACCCGCGGCTGTTCGCCGGAATGGAACCTCCGTCCCCGAGCTCTTCACCTTCTCCCGACGCTGCCATCTCCGTGCCCGACGTGCGCATTGCCTCGGTGCCGGACAGCGGACCGCGCGGGGCGACGACGAGCAACGACGGGCGTGGGACGTCGTCGGTTCGCGGCTCTGGGGACGGCACCGACATCAGCGACGAGATCGTGCCGCGCAAGCGGCATCGACGCTCCGGCGGGATGTCCACGCGGGCATTTCTCATTGCGCTCGTGGTGAGCATGGTGGCGGTCGCGGTGGTCTCCACGGTGGTGTCCGTGGTGGTGATCCGCGTGCTGATGAAGGGCTGACGGGGCGACGGCGCTGGTGCAGCGGGGGGCGGGAGGGCTCAGGCGCTCTTGGGCTCGCTGGCCTTGCGCAAGTCGGTCATGGCGGCGTCGACGAGCTTGGGGTGACGATCCCAGCCCGACATGCCGGCGAAGTACAGGCCGTACAGTCCGAAGACCTCGGGCTCGTAGCTCTCGCGGAACGCCTGGTAGGCATCGACCGCGCGGTCGTCGGAGACGCCCCACGGGTCTGCTTCCTCGGCGAGCGTGGCCTGCTCATCGCAGGGGAGGCCGACGCGTCGGCAGAAACCGGTGATCATCTGCACAGCGTCGGGGGTCATGTGGAAGTGCAGCTCGAGCGCGGCCTTGGTGATGAGCCACGCATCCGGGGGCGGGGCCTCGCCGAGCATCGATCGCAGCAGACGCTTGGGATCGTTGCGGTACTGGGATCCCTGGCGTTGCTCCACCATCCACTGTCGCAGCAGGGTCATCGGCAACAGCTTGACCAGCAACGGGGCCATCTCCTTGCGGAGCCTCGTGTGCAGCCGGGAGAAGCTCTTCACCTCGTCGTGGTCGGCCTCAACCATCATGATTCACCATCCTCGCAAGTCCGGGCACGAGCCCGCTGCGCATGTAGACGCCATCGCGCGAGCCGTCAACGTCGAACACGAACCCTCGGCGCTCAACCCGGCGGCCATCGCATGCGACGCCCGCCGAGCAGGTGCGCGTGCAGGTGATCCACCGACTGTCCACCGTCCTCGCCCGTGTTGATCACGATTCGGTATCCGCCGCGCTGAAGCCCGAGCTCGCGCGCGATGGATCCCGCCCGGAGCAGCAGCTTGCCGAGCACCGCCTCGTCGTCGTCCTGCGCCGCGTCGATCGACGCGACGTGCTTGCGCGGAATCACCAGCACGTGCGTCGGCGCCTGGGGGTGGATGTCGTGGAACGCCACGACGTCGGGGTCTTCGTAGACGATCCGGGCCTTCGCCTCGCGATGGGCGATTCGACAAAACAGGCACATGGTGTCTCCTGGAGTCATCGGCGCGTCGCAGCATCGGCGGCGTCGAAGCCGGAACCGAGGGCCATCAGGGCGACGTGAACGCGTCGGTGGTCGGGCTCGGAGGGCTGCAGCGCGTCAGCCCCGGGAGCAGCCCCGCCGATCAGGACGCGCAGAAGAGAGAGCTCGAGGGGCTCGAGAGCGATGCGACGAGTCAACGAGATGGCGTCGTCGCGGTACACGAGATGGGTGCGCGGACCGTGCTTCTCGAGGTGCAGATCGTCGAACGCGTGGGCGGTCGCGCGCAGCAGGCGAGCGAGGTGCCGGAGCGATTGCGCGCGGGAGTGCGCCTTTCGCAGCGCTGGATGAGAGAACAGGGAGAAGTGGCGGTTGCGCGAGAGCCTCTCCGGCTCCAGGGCGGCTGCGCACAGCACCGAGTCCGCATCGGCGTGGAAGCCTTCCGCGGCGTCGTCGCGCGCTGTGCTCAAGGCTCCTCCTGAGCCCGCTCCCCCGGCGCGATCTCTCCGAGCAGCTCCGCCTGGTGGTGCGTGCGCAGCGAGGTGATGAGCTCGTCGAGATCCCCTTCCATGATCCGGTCGAGCTTGTAGAGCGTGAGCCCGATGCGGTGATCGGTGATGCGGTTCTGCGGGAAGTTGTACGTGCGGACCTTCTGGGCGCGCTCGCCCGTACCGACCATCCCCTTGCGCTCGGCGCTCTGCGCGGCGTCGCGCTTCTGACGCTCGATCTCGAGCAGACGGCTCTTGAGGATCTTGAGGGCCTTGGCCTTGTTCTTGAGCTGCGAGCGCTCGTCCTGGCACTTGACGATCATCCCCGTGGGGATGTGGGTGATCTGCACGGCGCTGTTGGTGGTGTTGACGCCCTGGCCGCCGGGGCCGCCGGACGCAGCGATGTCGATCTTGAGGTCCTTGTCTTCGACCTGGACCTCGACGTCCTCGGCTTCTGGGAGGACGGCGACGGTCGCGGTGGAGGTGTGGATGCGGCCTTGGGCCTCGGTGACGGGGACGCGTTGGACGCGGTGGACGCCGGCCTCGTAGCGCAGGCGGCTGTAGACGTCCTGACCGGAGACCAGGGCGATGACCTCTTTGTATCCGCCGGCGGAGGCCTCGCTGAGGCTCATGATTTCGATCTTCCACTTGTGCGTCTCGGCGAAGCGGACGTACATGCGGAACAGGTCGGCAGCGAAAAGCGCGGCTTCCTCGCCGCCTTCGCCTCCGCGGACCTCGACGATGGTGTTGCGCTTGTCGTTGGGGTCGGTGGGCAGGAGCAGGAGGCGCAACTGCTGGGCGAGAGCGTCGATCTGACGCTCGAGCTCGGGGAGCTCGGCTTCGACGAGCTCGCGCAGCTCGGGATCGGACAAGGCGGCCCGGTCTTCTTCGAGGCGCTGCTGGAGCTTGCCGTGCTGCTCCCAGGCGCGCACCACCGGCTCCAGATCGCTTCGCTCCTTGTTGAGCTTCTGCATCTTCTGGTAGTCGGCGAGCACGTCGGGCTCGCACAGCGCTACGTCGATTTCCTTGTACCGCAGGACCAGGGCGTCGAGTTTCTCACGAGGCAGCATGTTCGGCCGTGGGCGAGATCGCGGGCGTTGGTGCGTAGCCGGGGCTCGCCACCAGCTCCGCGTAGGAGGCGAACTGTTGATCCGCGGGCTCGGCGGGCGCCTGCTCCGCGTTCTCGCGCCAGAGCGTCGCGCGCAACGACGCCAGCGCCACCTCGAGCTGCGAGTCGTCGGGCTCGATCGTGGTGATCAGCTGGACCGCGAAGCCCGGATACAGGAAGACCCGCAGCGGGCCGGTGAGACAGTAGCGGGCCGACAGGCGCTGCAGCTCGAAGGTGATGGCAGCGATCACCGGCAGGAACGGGAGCTTCATGAGGAAGAACAGCACGTTCTCAAGGGCCGCTCCGCCGACCGGAAGTTGGGGGAGCAGGGGACCGATCGCGGTGAAGACCAGCACGGACACGAGGACGACGAGCACGAGGAAGGCGGTGCCGCAGCGTGGGTGGAGACGCGACTTGCCGCGTGCGTTGTCCACCGTGAGCTCCTGCTCGGCCTCCCAGGTCGCGATCGTCTTGTGCTCCGCTCCGTGGAACTGGAACACGCGATGGATCTCGGGGATCTTGCGGATCGCGGCCATGTAGCCCACGACGATACAGAGCTTGAACAGGCCGGTGAGGGCCTGGAAGCCGAAGGAGCGGATGTCGGGGGTGATGTGGAGGATCCGGCTCGCGCCGTAGGCGGTGGCCTGCGGGAGCGCCACGAAGATCGCCATCGCGGCGATGAGCGAGATCCAGGTGAGCGCGCCGCTGCCGGCGGAGCGCTGCTGCGCCTTGGGCTTCGCAACGGGATCGTCGTCGAGGGTGGCGATGGCCACCATCCACGACGCCAGCGTGTTCATCACGCCTGGGGCCTTGGCCTTGGTGGCAGCGGCTTTCTCCTTCTCTTCTGCCTCCTCGAGGTCGCGCTCGTAGAGCTCCGAGGAGAACCTCAGCGCCTGGGAGCCGAGGCGCAGGGCTTCGACGAGGGCGGCCACGCCGCGCACGAACGGCCAGGCGAGCACGCCCTTGCGGGAGTCGAACATGGGCCGTTCGCGCACCGACAGCGCCCCGGAGCGTCGCCGCACGGCGATCGCAAAGGAGCGAGGGGACCGCATCATCACGCCCTCGATGACCGCCTGGCCGCCGATGTAGGGACGGCGCTCGGTCGCGGGGCCTTTAGTGTTTGCCATGCGGGGATTCTGGGCTGGAAGGGTCGGATCCGCCAGGGGCGCTCGCGACGATCGTCGCGACGGACCGGCTACGCCTTCTCGGGCGTCGCGGTGCCGGCGTACTTGCGGCGGAAGCGATCGATGCGGCCCTGGGTGTCGACCAGCTTCATCTTGCCGGTGTAGAACGGATGGCAGGCGGAGCACACGTCAACGCTGAAGTCGCCCGCGGTAGAACGCGTTTCGACAACGGAGCCGCAGGCACAGGTGATCTTCGCGGCCACGTACTTCGGGTGAATCTTCTCTTTCATGGCGTCCTCTGGCCGGAATCCTGTCCGGCACACTATCCTCGAAACGAAGGCCGCGTAGTCTACGCACCGAGGGGGGGTCCTGCAAGGGATTCCGATCAACCGTGCATTTGCCACGGGCCTCGCCCGCTTGCCGACGCCCCCCTTGCCCACCCGGAGCGTCCAAGGTACCACGCCGCACATGCCGCTCTCCCGTCGCCAGGCGCTCTCTCGCATCGGCTCGGCCTCCGCCGTCGCCGCCGCGACCGCCTTGCTCGCCCGGTGGCGGTCGGACGACGGGCTCCCGCGCGATGCGCGCTCCGGTGGGCATCCTCAGGTCCGCGACTACCGCGCCCCCCAGGACTCCGCCCTCCCCGAGCTCGTGATCGCCCGCAACGACTCCGACCCCCATGCCCTCGTCGCCAAGGCCCTCGCGGCCCTCGGCGGAATGCAGCGCTTCGTCAGCCGCGGCGATGTCGTCGTCGTCAAACCCAACGTCGGTTGGGACCGTGCTCCCATCCACGCCGCCAACACCAACCCCGACGTCGTCGGTGCAGTGGTGAAGGCCGCGTTCGACGCCGGCGCTCATCGCGTGGTCGTCACGGACGTGAGCTGCAACGAGGCGACCCGGACCTTTCAGCGCTCCGGGATCTGGAAGAAGGCCTACGAGCTGGGCGCGGAGGTCGTGCTCCCCTCGGACCACCGTTTCCGCACCATGCGATTGCGCGGGGAGATCCTCGACGAGTGGCCGATCTTCACGCCGCTGGTGAACGCGGACAAGGTGATCAACGTGCCCATCGCCAAGCACCACAACCTGGCGCGCTACACGGGCGCGATGAAGAACTGGTACGGAATCCTCGGGGGGCGGCGCAACCGGCTCCACCAGGACATCGACGTTTCGATCGCGGACCTGGCGACGTTCATGAGGCCGACGCTGACGATCGTCGATGCGGTGCGCGTGCTGGTGCGCAACGGACCGCAGGGCGGCAATCTCGACGACACGCGCGAGGTGAACACCGTGGTGGCGTCGGTGGATCAGGTAGCGGCCGACGCCTTCGCGTGTACGCTCATCGGCGCGAAGCCCGAGCAGATCCCGTACCTGAAGCTCGCCCAGGACCGCGGCATCGGCACCTCGGACTGGGCGAGCCTGCGCGGCAAGGAGGTCTGAGGTGGCAGCGAACGACCCATCCAACGCTGCGGCGGGCCCCGACGAAGCTCGGACCACCGGCGGAGCTCCGCCCACCGACGGACAGCAGGAGTCCGCGGACGCGAAGACCACGCTCCCGGACTCGCCTGCATCCATCGCCGGAAAGTCGACGACGAAACCTCGACGCTCCCGGAAGATCGCCCCGCGCAAGAGCATCCGCGTGCTCCGTCAGGTGCGCAGAGCCTCGCAGATCCTCTTCTTCGCGCTCTTCGTGTTCCTGCTCGTGCAGACCGCTTTTCGCGGCTCGTTCTCCGCCGCGACCGACAGCCCCGTGCGACTGCCGTGGCCCGTCGAAGGCTTCCTGCTCTTCGATCCCCTCGCCGCCCTGATCACCCTGCTGTCCGCGCACACCGTCTACCGCGGCATGCTCTGGTCCCTCGTCGTCGTCGCCCTCACGCTCATCTTCGGTCGCGCGTTCTGCGGCTGGGTCTGCCCCCTCGGTTCGCTGAACCACTTCCTCGGGTGGATCGCGCCCTCCAAGCGAGGACGCGGGACCGCGCGCGTCGAGGCGAACCGCACGCACCCGTTGCGTCAGAGCATCAAGTACTACCTGCTGTACGGCGTGCTCGGCGCGGCCCTGGCCGGCAGCGCCATCGGCGGCGTCTTCGACCCCATTTGCCTGTCGGTGCGCTCCATCGGCCTGGTGGTCTTGCCCGCCAGCAGCTACGTGACCGGCAAGGCGCTCGGCACGGCCACCGACTCGAACGTGGCGTTCCTGCAGAAGACCAGCGATGCGGTGCAGGACGTGCTGACGACGCATGTCTGGCAGGCGAAGCAGTCGTACTACGCGGGCGCGTGGTTCATCGCGCTGCTGTTCGTGGCGGCCCTGGTGATGAATCGCTTCGTCCCGCGCTTCTGGTGCCGCGTGCTGTGCCCCCTGGGCGCCCTGCTCGGCGTCACCTCCCGCTTCGCGCTGTTCGGCATCCAGAAGAAGCACGACAACTGCACCGACTGCAACCTCTGCCTGCTGCACTGCCAGGGCGCCGACAGCCCCCAGGGCGGCGCCGCCTGGAGGCAGGACGAGTGCCACGTCTGCCTCAACTGCGAGAGCGTCTGCCCCGACGACGTCATCCGCTTCCGGTTCCTCCCCGACCGCAAAGGCACCACCCCGGGGCCGAACACCCAACGCAGGACCGCGCTCGCGACCGTCGCCGCCGGCGCCGCCTTCGTCCCCGCGTCGCGCATCGGCGACACCCTCGACGTCAACTACGACCCGCGCAACATCCGTCCACCGGGCGCAGTCGACGAGCGGGAGTTCCTGGCCCGCTGCATCCGCTGCGGCGAGTGCATGAAGGTGTGTCCCAACAACGCGCTGCAGCCCGCGGTCACCCAGGCCGGGGTCGAAGGGCTCTGGACTCCGGTGCTGGTGCCACGCATCGGCTACTGCGAGCAGTCCTGCGTGCTTTGCAGCCAGGTCTGCCCCACGGGCGCCATCCGCAAGATTACCGAGAAGGACCGGCTTGGTGTCGGCAAGCGACCGGTCAAGCTCGGCACGGCTTTCTACGATCACGGGCGCTGTCTTCCGTGGGCGATGCAGACCCCCTGCATCGTGTGCGAGGAGTTCTGCCCGACCTCGCCCAAGGCGATCTGGGTCGAAGAGGTCGAGGTCCCGGTGCGCGATGCCTCGCCCGGCCCCGACGGCGCCCCGCCCGCCATGCGCACCGTCAAGCTCCAGCGCCCCCATGTCGATCCCTCCCTGTGCATCGGATGCGGCGCCTGCGAGAAGGTCTGCCCCGTCCAGGACCAGCCCGCGATCCGGGTCAGCAACGTCGGCGAGTCCCGCTCACGTACGAACGTGATCCTCCTCGAGAAGAGCAAGTACCGATCCTGACCCGCTCCTCACCCCGCGTTCGCCGGTGTTCCAACGCCCGAATCATGCTACGCGATCGACTCTCAGGAGGATGATCATGGCGTTCCACATGCAGGGCGGCGGCGAACCGGAATCGATCGGACGAGGCAAGACCCTCACGGCCGCGAAGCTGCGCAACTGCCCCACGCCGGAGCTGGAGCCCGGCGACCGGGCTGCTGTCGACACCACGCTGGCCATCCTCGAATGCGGCTTCCTCGCGGTCGTCGCCGACGGCGAGGTCGACGAGGACGAGCTGCACGCGATGGGCGAGTGCGTCGCGGCCTGGATGGGCGAAGAGGTCACGTACGAGATGCTCGAAGAGCTGTTCGAGCGATTCGGCGATCAGGTCGTGAAGGAGGGGTTCGACGCCCGGTTGCAGGCGATCGGAAAGACGCTCTCGGGCAAGGCAGTGCGCGACGTCGCGTTCGACTTCGCCTGTCACATGGCCGCTGCGAACGGCGAGATCGTCGATGACGAAGCCGAGCTTCTCGGATCCATCGGCGAAGCGCTCGGCATGACGAAGGACGAAGCCGCCGCCCGCTTCGAGGCCATCCTGGAGTCGTACGGGAAGCCCGCGGAGAACCGCTGATCGATCGCGCGAGCGTCAGCTTGCGGAAGCGATGATCAGGTAGCTGAACTCGCCGACGTGTTCGGCGGCCTGGACGTCCCATCCCCAGCCGCGCAGCTCGGTCTCGACCGCGCCCATGCCCAGCCGGTGATCCGCCGGAGGGCCCGGAGGCCCGCTCACGTCGTCTCGCCAGTCCACCACCACGAGCCTTCCCCCGGACCGCAACATGCGGCGAGCCTCGCCCGCAGCAGCGACGCGGTCGTCCACCTCGTGCCACACGTTCACCAAGAGCACGACGTCCGCGCACGCGTCGGCGACGCCGGTCCGCTCCGCCTCGCCATGCACCAGCTCCACAGGAAGCGAGGTGCCGTCGAGCTTCGCGCGCAGCAGCTCGAGCATCTCGGGCGAAGCGTCGATCGCCACGACCCGTCCCCCCTCCCCTACGCGCCGCGCGATCGGCAGCGCGAAGTACCCGGTTCCAGCCCCGACATCGGCCACGACCATGCCGGCTCGGATCCCGACGCGGTCCAGGAGCTCGTCCGGGGGAAGCCACCTCGCGCGCTCCGGTCGCTCGAGCTTGTGGGCGTCTTCGGGTCGAAGTCTGCGTTGGTGGACGTGCTGCCCGTGACTCATGTTCGCTCCGTTGGAGGAAGTCGTTGCGGGGATCGGAACCCGCCGACGATGAAGTGGACGGATGCGGTTCCTAGGCCCGGACGCGGCGAAGCGCCAGTCCCCGGGACGGCGGGAGTCCGGGCAGGCGCGACGGGCACCCGAGGCGCCGGCTATGGCCCCGGCCGCGTTCGGGCTATGAAGTGCCCATGGATCCTTTCGATCTGTTGATGGCGGAGCATCGGGACCTCGAGCGTGTGATGGAGGCGCTCGACGGGTGCGCAGAACGCGCGGAGGACGACGACCCGGAGGCCCTCGAGGCATTGGGGGAGTTCGCACGCCTGGTGAGCGCGATCGACCGGCACGGTCACGTGGCTCGGGAGGACAGCGTCCTGGTGCCGCAGCTCATCGGTGCCGGAATGAGGCCCGACGAGGAGCTGCTCGCGGCCGTGAAGCGCGATCATCAGGAGGTGCGCGCGCTCGCTTCGGAGCTCGAACGGGTGGCGAAGGCAGGGGACCCGGAACGCGCCGTCGAGATCGCCTTCAAGCTGAGCGACCTGGCGCGCTGCCACATCTTCACCGAGGAGACCCGGCTGTTCCCGTTGGCACGAGCGGTAGCGCAGCGCGGCGGGCTTCTCGTCATCGCGGAAGCCTTCGCCGACTTCGATCGAAGGGCCGCGGCAGGAGAGGAGTCCGCGCGTCTCGGAGCTGCGCGAGACGCGTTGGTCGCACGGTGGGGGACGGACGCAGCGTGCGTCCGGCAGCGGGTCGAGTGGGCGGGGACCGACGATTGAGCCGGAACGCGGGGGCGGTGGCCCGGCAGCTAGCGACGCCCCGCAGAGGTCCGACGACGTCGCGCGCCGATCAGCAGACTCCCTGAAAGCACGCCGAGGAGCCACCCGGCGGACCGGTCGGCACCGACCATCGAGCAGCCGCAGCCGTCGTCGTCCTTCGCGGGCGAGGTCGCGGGAATCCCGGGTTCCGTGCCGGCGTCGACGGCGCCGGCGTCGGGCTGCGCGGGCAACGGCTCGTCGACCCAAATCACCGCTTCGCAGACCCGTCCGGTGGCATCGCGGGCGCGGGCCTTGAATGGTTCGGGTGCCGACGTTTTCTTGGTGACGGCGCGCATGCCTGCCGTCGCCCAGCTCGTGTCCCACGTGCCGTCGTAGCCGTCGTCCCACTTGAGCTCGACCGCGGATGCCGCTCCATCGGGATCGGTCACGACGGGTCGGAGCTCGACGGGCTCGCCCTCTGCCGCTCCTGCCGGGACAGCGGAGAGCGTGAGCGTGGGGGGCTTGCCGTCGACCGGGACACCGAAGACGCCGGCCGCGCTGAGCCTGCCCCAGCCGTAGTCGTGGTTGGGGATCGTTCCGGTGATCGCGTCGCTCACCGCGCCCTTGCGGATCGCTTCTCTGGCGGCGTCGCCGCGGATTCCCGCCTGGGCCAGCATCACGGTCACGCCCGTGACGTGCGGGCCGGCGCCGGAGGTTCCACCGAAGGGCCACACGCCACCGTAGGGGGTGTCGCCGTAGGCGCCGCCGACGATGTAGGGCGCGGCGACGAACGGGTTGTCCGGGGCGACGACGTCGGGCTTCTGCACGCCGTCGATGCGCGGCCCGCGACCGGAATACAGCCGCACCTCGCCCTGCTTCTCGGGGCTGTCGCCGAACCAGGGTTCGGCGGCGCTCATGGGGTGGCCGGTGTGAGCCCCCACCGCGATGCAGTGATCCGCGGTCGCAGGCACGCCAATCGTCCGGTCGTCGGTCGCGATCGACTCCGGGAAGGCGACCCCCAGCCCCCAGCTCGAGACGTCGTCCATCAGGTAGGCGTCGACGATCGCTTCTTTCTGCGGGTCGCCCGTCACCGTCACGGTCCAGGTTCCCTGGACCGGCGCGGTCTTCGGGTCGTCGGCGTAGAGCCACAGGTCGAAGAAGTACGTACCGCGGGAGGTCTTGTCGGTCGTGAGCCAATAGGCGCCCTGGTTGCTGAGGAATCCGCTGCCGGACTTGGTGAACGAGTAGGACTGTCCTCCCGGCTCGACGACTTTGACCGGGAGGTTCTCGGCGCCGCGGACGTTGAGCGAGAGCTCCACGTACTGCGCAGGGCCGGAGGCCCCGAAGTCGGGGATGTCGAACGTGAACGTCTTCTCCCCGGCGGCGGGGACCGTGAGGTGCGCGTGCTTGCGCCCCCCGCCCGTGTTGCCCACCGGGCAAGAGTGCGTCACCGATTCTTCCACCGCGGACTCGTCCACCATCGACGACATCACGTCGCTGCCGTCGAGCGCGATGCCGGTCCAGTTGGCGGTCTCGTGCAGGACGACGTCGGGCTTCTGCTCCAGCGCCCAGGTGAGGGCGCCAGCCGACGACGAGGAGAGCTCGTAGCCGAGCAGCAGGTCGGCGTCGGGAGCGAGGCCGACCCAGCGACGGGCGATCAGGGGGACATCGCCGGCGACGATCGAGAGCACGCCGGACCCGTGCAGCGCCTCGTCGTAGCCGTAGGCGCCGTCGGTGTAGTTGTTGCGGTGGGTGGACAGGTCCACACCGCGCTCGAACACGTGGTCGACGTCGCCCCAGTTCTCGATGTGGACGTACACCTTCTTGAACTTGGAGGAGCCGAGTCTTGCGACGCGCTCTCCGATGTCGACGCGGCCGTTGAGATTCACGTCATCGGGCACGAACAGCGGCTCGCCGAAGGCGGGCACCGAGTCGTCGAATCCCTTGGATTTTCCGTAGTCGCGCGCGCCGTTGCCGTTGGCATCGAGGTAGAGCCAATCGATCGACGGGTCGAAGCCATCCGGACGAGCCTTCACGAAGTCGCCGTACCAGGCGTACATGGTCTGCTGCTTGAGAAGGGTCGCCTTCTCGGAGGAGTTCGCCTTGCCGTCGCGATCGAGATCGATGGCGTCGACCCCCGGGTCGAGGACGCCGTTGTGGTTGGTGTCGATCCAGTCGAACCAGCCGGCATCGGCCCGGAAGAACTGCGGGTGGAAGACCTCGGCGTTGCTGTCGAGATCGGCCACGACGATGCCATCGCCCGTGAGCAGATCGAGGGCGGGGCG
The DNA here is from genome assembly GCA_022703255.1 of Myxococcota bacterium. GTDB lineage: Bacteria > Myxococcota_A > Polyangia > Polyangiales > Polyangiaceae > JACRCQ01. The sequence goes on from JAKLDZ010000039.1 coordinate 21,989, forward strand.
CGCGCCGCGGGCCGCGGACAGCGCGATGAGCTCGCTCGAGTGGTCCATGGGGAGCGGAGATCGAGGCGGTGCCAGGGCGATCCTGCGGACGCCGGGGAGCGTGGAGAGAGCGTCGATGGTGGGAGCATCGACGCGCGCGGGGACGAAGCGACCGTGGCGGAGGTACGCACCCTGCACCTGACGCAGGACGGCGCCACGCTGGCGCAGGCGATCGAGCATGGCCGTGTCGGGCGCGCGATCGAGCTCGAGGACGACGTCGGCCTTTCCTGCCGGAGCGCGGTGCATGCGCGCCGCGCGGGATGCCGGGATGCCGGCGTGGAGCGCGCGATCGATAGCAGGGTCGATCCGGGGCGCCGAGGGCGGAGCGGCGGATGCGGCGGCAGGCAGCAGCGAGAGGGCGAGCGGAGCGATCCAGGGGAGTCGTCGAATCACGGGGGCACCTCGTCGGGACGCAGGGCGCAGCGAAGCTTCGCAGGGCGCGATGCGTACGGGTTCAAGGGTGGTTGCAGACGCGGACGAACTGTTTGCCGTTGCCTGACGGCGTGGACATCTGGACATCGACGCAGTTGCCGAAGCCGGCGGGGCAATCGGCGGAGGTGACGCACGGCTGGGTGCAGATGGAGTCGACGGGCTGGTTGTTCAGGTAGTTGGTGAGGCAGAAGCCGGAGGCGCACTCGACGGTGTTGGAGCAGTCGGCACCGGTGGGGTCGGGACCTCTCGGGGCTTCGCAGGAGAAGCGATACCGGTCGCCGGCGGAGTCGGAGGAGATCGCGCAGGCCTTGCCCGAGGGGCACTGGGAGGCAGCCGAGCATCCCGGCACGCAGGTCTGCACGTAGTCCGAGCCGGCGCGATAGGAATCCACGCACACGGCGCCGGGGGACGCGGCGCAATCGACATCGCCCGCGCACACCTCGGTGCAGACCTGGATCCAGGTCGGGCAGAGCTGCGAGAGGCAATCGGCGGCCCCCTGGCAAGC
>JAKLDZ010000390.1 GCA_022703255.1 Myxococcota bacterium
ATGACGCAGGCTCACACCACCCTGACCGACGCCGAAACGGAGCTTCTGCGAGCGGTGCACTGACCGCCGCGCGACCGAGTGACATGACGACGTGACCCGCCCCGACCTCGCTGCCGGATTCCATTGCTCGCCGCCCATGGCGCGAGCACGTTGCGCACCCCACCCATGTTGCCAGGGAGTTGATCATGCCGCGACCGCGCTCCGGTTCGTTGGAGCTTCGAAAGGGGATCTTTCACTGCCGCATCACGTCCGAAGTCCAGGGCGTGACGCGCCGACTTTGGTTCTGTCTCGAGACCTCCGACCGTGCGCTCGCCGAGCACAAGCGCGCGAAGGTTCTGCGAGACATCGAGACGGGCGCCATGTCGCCGCAAGACATCGCCCGCACGCTCGGCGACGGTGAGACCGTCGACAGCTACGCGGAAGCCTACTTCAAGCGGCGGGAAGCACGCGGGATCGTCATGGCGAAAGACGAGCGCGGCTACTACGCGCACCACGTCAAGGCGCACGTCGGCCACTTGCCCATTGCGGAGGTGCGCCCTGCGCAGGTGCGGATCGTTCTCGACGCCGCGGTTGACTCCGGGTTGAAGCGCGCTTCCGTGGTGATGATCCGTGCCCTGCTACATCGCATGTTCAAGGCGGCATGGCGCGCCGAGCTTGTCGAGACAAACCCGGTGGATCGCGTCGAGGTGCCGGAGATGCGGGAGGTGCGAAAGCAGCGCGTCATCTTGACGGATGAGGAGTTCGCCCAGTTCATGGCGCACCCCGGGGTGGATCTGGAGCTCAAGATGATGTCGGTCGTTGCCCGCACGCTCGGCGGGATGCGCACCGGGGACATCACGCGCTGGGACTGGACGATGCTGGACCGCGCGCAGTTCGCGCAAGCCTTTGTTCCTCGCAGCAAGACGGGGACGCCGGAGCTGCTAGAGGTGCCGGAGCTGCTACGCCCGGTGCTCCAAGCCAGATGGGAGTCGCAGGGCAGGCCGGAGTCGGGGCCCGTGTTCCCGGTCGAGCGAGGCAAGCGAGCGGGCAAGCAACGCGCCCCGCGCAACATATCGTTTGCTCGCCGGCTCCGCCGCAACCTGTTTCGAGCCGGGATCGTGCGGATGCCACCCGTGGACGTGCCGAAGCGAGGGCAGGGCACCCGGACGGACCTGAAGCGGGAGGCGCAAGAGACCATGCCGGCGCCCAACCCGCGCGACCCGCTCTACTTCGAGACCGCGACAACCCTCCCGGTGGACTTTCACAGCTTCCGCCGGGCGTTCAACACGGCGCTCGCCGAAGCCGGAGTGAACGTCCAGCAAGCGATGCACCTAGCCGGCCACGCCGATGCGCGCACCCACATGCGTTACGTCCAGGCGACACCGGCCATGCGCAGGATGCCAGACGGAGCGATCCCGCGGCTCGTTTTGCCACAGGCGATGGCAGAACCGAAGCGCTTGCCCTCCAAAACCCTTGCGCGCCCAGGAAGATTCGAACTTCCGACCCACAGTTCCGTAGACTGTTGCTCTATCCAGCTGAGCTATGGGCGCTCTTTGCTGCGAGGGGCGGTTGTGTACCTGATCCTCCGGGGGGCTGTCAAGGGTTCTTTGCGGGGGCGACTCCGCTTTGCAGGCGACGCGGAGACCCACGGCATGCTGGGTCGGTTGGAGCCCGGAAGGATGGCATCGCGGGCGACGAGAAGGAGGGAGGAGAGGGGGAGGCGTCGGGGAGCGGGGCACGACCGAGCGGGGAACCGGGGCATGAGCCACGCAATGTTTTCACAGCGGTCGGGTTGACCTGACTCGGATGTCACTGCGACAGCCGCTCACGATGCCCCCCGAATATTGTCTTCCTGCTGTTTTCACGTTCATTGGCGCATGCACGCGGGCTGGCACGTCTAGTGCTCAAGAGCGGCCCGACGATCGGGCGCAACGCCAATCGGCCCGCCCCCGACGCCTTCCTTACGATCCGACGGCTTGACCTTTCTTCCTTACGCGGCTTCGCTTCTTGGTTCTTTGCTTCTGCTTCACCTCGCTTTCGTTTCGCTTGCTTGTTTCAGGTCCGGTTCGTCGATTTTGAATATTCGTCTGGGGCTTCCGCCACGCGGTGTGCGACCTGCCACCGCGTTTGGCGTTTAAGGGCCCACGATGTCCCTCCCGGCCGGCGATCACGCTGGAGTCGCAACCGGCTCTCCCCCCGACAACCCCCGGCGCCTCGCCCCTCTTCCCACGCCCGATCAAGTTGTCGTCACGGCGCGGGAGCGGGTCGTGGAAACACGTAGTCGGCCGGTGCCTCGGCGTGACAGCGCGCGCAGAACCCCAGCTTGCCCCGGCTCTGCACCAGACCGTCCGGCGCGATCACCCCGTACTCCCAGTCGCCCCCCTCCGGAAACCACCCCGCCTCGCGCTTCTCCATGAACAGCCCCTCGGCCGCTGCGCCGTTGCGGCGATCCGCGTGCAGCGCCACCAACACCGCGCCTCGCGGCATCGAGCTACCCCGACGCACCGAGTCGATCGACGCGGCCCCGGCTGCGTTCGCGCGCAGTTGCACCGTCCACTCACCGGTCCCGTGGCCTCGCGAGGGGAGAGGTCCCGCGAGCTGCACCATCGACGACAGCTCCGCGAACCGCTCCCACCGCGTCGGCTTCGCCGCCTCCGGCTCCGGAGCGCTCGAACCAGCCGCGGGTGCGTCCGACGCGCCCGCGCGGACCGGCAGCTCCTGACCCCCGCAAGAGGGCAGACAGACCAGCCACGCTGCGATCGCCGCGCTCGTCACCACCGCGGGAAATAGGCTTCGCTCGACAAGGACCGTCATGCAACGCAGAATCCTAGCGTGCCGAACGCCCGTACACCATCGGTCTTGCGTCTGCTCCTGTGCGCCCTCGCCTTCGTCTCGATGTTCGGAACGCTCTCCCCCTCGCACGCGCTCGCCCAGACGTCGCGTCCGTGGCTTGGCGTCGTGCTCGCCCCTGCTGCCGACGGCGTCGAAGGCGTACCCATTACCGAGGTCATGACGGGCTCACCGGCCGAGCAAGCCCGTCTCGCCGTGGGGGATCGCATCGTGGCCGTCTCTGGACGGACGGTCGCCACGGCGCGTGAGGTGATCGATCGGGTCAGGGCGCTTTCGCCGGGGGACGTCGTGCCGCTCACCTTCGTGCGCGGTGGCAAGCGTCAGCAGGCGCACGCGACCGTGACGGTGATGCCCTCGGCGGAGGCCTTGCTGCGCATGGCACGCGTGGGCAAGCCCGCGCCCGAGCTGGTGTCGATCCAGCCAGTGCCCGGCTCCGCGACGATCCGCTCGATGGCCGCGCTGCGCGGGCGGGTGGTGCTGGTGGAGTTCTGGGCGCCGTGGTGCACGGCGTGTCGCATGGCATCGCCGCAGCTCAACGAGTGGACGCGCATGTACGCGGCGCGTGGGTTGACCGTGGTCGGCGTGGGCGCCGAGCCTGCGGCGGAGCTTGCCGATGCTGCACGAACCTGGGGGCTCGCCTATCCGATCGTGTCGGATCCCGCGCAGGCGACGTGGAAGGCTTGGGGCGTTCGCGAGATCCCGGCGATGCTCCTGGTGGATCGACGCGGCGTGGTTCGCGACGCCGTCAGCGGCTTCGATCCCGCGAGATTCCGCGAGCTGCAGGCCGCGATCGATCGCCTGATCGCCGAGCCGCCCCGGTGACCTCTCCACTCACCGGGGTGCCCCTTCGGATCCGGTGAGCCTCGGATCCTTCACTGTCGCTGAATGCAGGGATTTCCCAGTCGATCCGCGCAGCGCCACACCCCGGTTCGTGGTACTCCGGTGTCATGCTCTCCCCGTTGCGCACGCTCGTTACGGCCTCCGTTCTGCTCGCGATCGCGGGGCCCTCCGCCGGTTGCAGCGAGTCCACGAACGACCCCAACTGGCGAGGCTCGGATGCATCGCCGGATACCGGCGCAGGGGGAGCAGCCGGAGCAGCGGGCGGCGCGCTCGACGCAACCGCGGAGACGACCGCGGATGCAAAGCCGGAAGCGACGCCCGACGCGGTCTCGGCCGAGGACGTTGTCGAGCCCGAGGAGGCTGCCCCGCCGGAGCCGACGTGTTCCGCGGACGCGAAGGTGGGGGACTACTGCGGGGGCGACAAGGTCGATCATGCGGACGCGAACACGCTGTACGTGTGCAACGGTCCGGGGCCGGCGGCGGTGAAGGAAGTGTGCTCGGAGGGTTGCGTGGTGGCCCCTGCGGGCGAGGACGACTACTGCAAGCCGGCGATCGCCGCGGGGTGCGCGAACGCGCCGACGCTCGAGGCGCCGTCGAGCTGCCCTGGTTCGACGACCTCGGAGCTCAGCCCTAGCGGCTTCTACGCCACGAGCTGGTTCGGCTGTTACCTGAAGGGCGACGGAACCATCTACAAGGACCCCTACGACAACTGCGAGTTCGCCTGCGGAAACAAGGGGCTCTGCGACTCGTCGCTCAGCGGGCCGGAGTGCGAGGCCGAGCTGAAGTGGTTCGCGGCCGACGCCGATCGATACGGGTGTGGAGCGAGGATTCGGGTCACGAACTGCGACAACGGGCGGAGCATCATCCTGGCGACGCTGGACCGCGGGCCGAACTGCGGGAGCGTGGAGCAGCCGTGCGGGGCGGCAACGCTGGACATGTCGCACCCGGCGATGGAGTACCTGTTCGAGGGCAACGGCTACTACGGTGCGTGCGACCACAAGGCGGTGTTCGTGGAGGAAGTGGACGCGGCCACGCCTTTGGGCCCGGAGAGCTGAGGCTCGGGCACTTCGGTGTCGAGCGAGGATCGGTGCGGGGTTTTCGCTGCGTCGAATGCCCGGGTGAAGCGCCCGACTCTCGCGCTTGCCCCGCGTGCCCTCGGAAGGCACTCTTGCGATCAATGCCTCGCTGCCTGCCTTGCTGCTGCCTCGCCCTGCTCGCTTCGCTCGCTCCTGCCGTCGCCTCCGCGCAGCCCATCCCGGCGCGCGCGGTGCAATCGGCGCGGGTACGAGGCGGCCTGCATCCGATGGCCGCGTCGGACGGGAGGATCCCCTTCACGGCGAGGCTGCCGCAGGGAGTATCGGCGCGAAGCCTGGGACTGGTACCCGTGGCTCCAGGCGTCGGCGCTGTGAGATTGCTCCCAGCCGAAATCGGAGCCTTCGAGCGCGCGCATCCCGACGCACGCCTCGGCTGGTGGCCGCCGCTGCGGCCGTTGCTCGACCAGGCGGTGCCGCACTCGACGGTTCCGGCCTTCTGGAACGCGACCGGGTTGCGCGGGGCGGGTGTGGTGATCGGCGTGATCGACACCGGCATCGACGCGGCGCACGCCGACTTTCGCGATGCGTTGGGACGCACGCGCATCGCCTGGCTGCTCGATCTGTCACGGCAGCCGACGGGAAGCCATCCGGAGCTCGAAGCGGAGTACGGCTGCACTGCGGAGATGACCGCTTGCGCGGTGATGGATGCGACCGACATCCAGGAGACGTTGGGCTCGCAGGTCGTGACCGACGCGCCGCGGGATGATCTCGGTCACGGGACGCACGTGGCATCGATCGCCGCGGGCAATGGGATCGGATCGAGCACGAGCCGCAGGTACGAGGGGGTGGCGCCGGAGGCGGTGATCATCGGGGCGAAGGTGACGCGTGCGGGCGGGGACATCAGCGACGCCGACGTGCTGCTGGCGACCCGGTTCGTGTTCGAACGCGCGGAGGCGATGGGGCTGCCGGCGGTGGTGAACATGAGCCTCGGGGCGGACTTCGGCCCGCACGACGGGACCTCCACGCTCGAGAAG
>JAKLDZ010000391.1 GCA_022703255.1 Myxococcota bacterium
CGCGCGCCTGGGAGCGCCTGCAGGAAGGCACCTGATTTGCAGCTGCGTCAGGTGCTCTTCAGCCAGGGTTTCGGCACGCGCCGCGAGTGCGATGCGCTGATCCTGCATGGCCTGGTGCAGGTGGACGGCCAGGTGCTCGACGACCCCGGGGTGGATGCGATTGTCGTGGGGGAAGGGGAGACGACGGCGCCGCTGCTGCTCGAGGCGTTGTCGGCGAAGGACGGGAGGCGCGTCGAGGGCGCCAGCTATCGGCTCGACGGCTGCAAGATCGACGGTGGGTTGCGCGCTCCGGAGCACGACCTCGATCGGCTCCCGTGGCCCGATCGCGAGCTGTACTTCGGTCGTAGCGCGTTCCACCGGCGGTTCCCCGTCAAGCCGTTCCTCGCTTCGCGCGGTTGTCCCTACCGCTGCACCTACTGCTTCAACCGCACGCTCAACGACATGTATCGCGGGACGACGCGCGCGGTGCGCACGCGCTCCCCGGCGTCCGTCGTCAACGAGATCCTCTACGTGATGCGCACCTGGCCCATGAAGCTGATCTGGTTCCTCGACGCGAACTTCGTCGTGTCACGCGAGTGGGTCGAGGAGCTGTGCGACCGGATCCGCATCGACGTCGGCATGCCGTTCTACTGCAAAGTCCGGCCGAATCTCGTAGATGCCGGGCTGGCTCGCACGCTGGGGAGAGGGGGGTGCACCGGCGTGGGGATGGGCATCGAGTGCGGCGACGATCGTCTTCGCAACGACGTGCTGGGGCGCAACGTGTCGCGACAGCAGATCCTCGACGCGACCCGTCACCTGCACGATGCGGGGATCGCGGTGATGGCGTTCAACATGATCGGTCTGCCGGGTGAGACCTACGAGATGGCGAAGGGCACGCTCGACCTGAACGTGGAGGCGGGGGTGGACTACCCGATGGTGACGATCTTCCAGCCGTATCCGCGCACGGTGCTCGCGGAGCGTGCGGTGCGGGAGGGCGAGTTCCACGGGGACTTCGAGAAGCTCGATACGAACTACTACTCCACCTGCCAGATGCGGGAGCGCGTGCGGGGGGATCGCCGGAGGATCGAGAACCTGCAGCGGCTGTTTGCTGTCGCGGCGACGTTTCCCCACGTGCGACGTCACCTCGACCGGCTGGTGGAGGTGCGGGCGCCGCGTTTCTACACGGAGCTGTTCAAACGCTGGCATCGTCACAGCTTCCATCACGGCTTCTACGAGCGCTACGTGAACCCCAAGTGGTCCGAGCTGCGGGCCGGGGGCTGAAGCGGCATTGTGGGAGGCTGCCCGTTTCGATAGCCTCGGGAGAAGAGGTGCCGACATGTCGCTGATCCGTACTCTCTCCCGTGCAGCCTCCCTCGCAGTCGCGGTGACGGGCGCATTGGCCGCCGTGGCGATGAGCAGCATCGTGCAGGCGTGCAGCGGCGACTCGGACACCAAGGAAGGCGCGAACCCGCAGGACGCGGCCACGGACGGGACCGCGGGCGCAGGCGGCTCGGATGGCGCGGCGGGCGCGGCCGGAGCGGCGGGGGCCGCGGAAGCGGGCATCGAGGATGCCTCCCCGGATGGGATGCTGATCCTCGATGGCCCGGAAGAAGCCGATCCCGGTGACGTGATCCCGCAGGACGACGTCACCCTCGACGTCGTTCCAGCGGAGTAGCTTCCGGGCAGGGAGACAGACTCAGCCGTCGTCTTCGGCGAGCACGATGAGGCGGTCGCCCTTGTTGACGACGAAGGGGGCGGAGCGGTCGGTGGGGTTGAGGACGATGCCGTAGCGTTTGGAGGCGTCGTTGACGCTGCGCTGCAGTCCGAAGGCGACCTCGTTGCGGGCCCTGGCGGCGAGCATGAGGTACTCGAACGTCACCTGCTGGCCGTAGGGAACGTACTTCGCGATGTCCTTGAGGTAGATCTCGCTCCCCTCGGACTGGAAGAGGTCGTCGAGCACCGGGAGGATGCGCGGCACGTGGGAGACCTGCGCGAGCACCATGCTCACCATCTCGTTGCTGATTACGATGTCGTGGATCTCGGTGGTGGCCGCGAGCTCCCGGTTCTTCGGGTTGAGGATCTCGCTGCAGATCTCCTGCGTGGCGATGCCGGAGCGGCGCTGGAAGTCGCGCAGCAACAGCAGCGCGATGATCGCGCGGGTGTCGGCGTCTTCTGCCGAAATCTCGCCCGAGGACGCGTCGCCCAGCACCATCACCGTGGGGTAGTTCTGCGGTTGGAGGTTCTCCATCAGCGCGCGGCTCGTGAACTCGCCGACCATGTGGCGCGTCTGGATGTTCTTGAGCTCGCCGCAGTTCTCCTTGAGCCGCTCGCTCACCGTCTGCCCTTCCAGCGAGTTCACCATCGTGAGCGTGGACCCCTTGGCCGCGTAGCTGTCGAACTCCGTCACGATCGGGAAGATCTTCTCGTTCCAGCCGAGCACCAGCATGTGCTCCATCGGCCGGACCGTGGCTGCGCCGGCAGGCGTGATCTGCATGCCGCGCAGCGGTCCCTGGTAGGGCGCGTACTGGATGTGATCGTCCTCGGCCAGGATGAGCACGTCGTCGGTCGGCTGGAGCAGGTAATCCGACGGCGGATTGATCTGGTGCGTGCCGTCGGGACGGGCCACGCCCACGGGGCATCCGTTGGGGAAGTCGAGGATGATGTCGCCGAACCTGCGCCCCGCCAACTGCGGGAACTTCGCGATGTGGAACTCGTTGCCCTCGAACCGCAACAGCTCGTCGTAGACCAGCGAAAGCCCGCTGATCCGTGAGGTCTGCAGGATGATCTTGGAGATCATCTCGTTGGTCTTCACCACCTGCGCCTTGCGGCTTCCGGCGATGATCGCGATCTCCTGGTTCTCGGCGAGCATCACCTCGGCCGTGACGCTCTTGCCCACCATCGCCCCCTTGCCTTCGGGGTGGTTGTACAGGGCCATCAACGTCTTGATCACGCGCCCGTCGGCCTTGTTCGGATCCGACACGTCCTCGTCGTTGAGCAGCACCACGATCGCGTGCGCCATGTCGAACGCGACCTTCGACAGATCGGTCAGGCTCTCCGAGGAGCCGCTGCGTACCACCAGCTTGATGCGATCGAGGTGCGTCAGCTTGTCGCGAAGCTCCTCCTCCATCTCGACCTTGTCGCGGGCGGCCATGACCACGACGATGATCTTCCCCTTCTCGATGTTGGCTTCGGAGAGCTGGTCGATGACGCTGAAGATCTTCTCGGACCAGCCGAGGATGAGGAAGTGGTTCTTCTCGACCACCGGGGATGCGCCGCGCTTGATCGACTCGAGGCGGTCCTGGAAGTTGCCGGACAGGGCGGAGATGAGCAGGCCGGTGAGGATGACGCCGACCACGGTCGCGCCGGTGGAGACCAGCCGCACCCCGGTCCCCTCGTCGCCTCCCATCGTCCCGCCGTCCATGGCGCGGGTGAAGTAGAACCAGCACTTGTCGAAGAGCGTGTCGCCGACCGGAAGTCCGATCGCCAGCGCGATGATCGCGAAGACGAACACGACGACGCAGGTCAACACCAGCAGCAGGAACAACTGCTTGCCGGCGCCGCTGCTGAGAAACTCGTCGGAGCGGTAGCGCAGCTTCGTTCGGAACCCTCGCTCTGTCGCCATCTGGGAGGCCCTTTCCCTCGTCTCAGGGTCGGAGGGCGGCGAGGTTATCGACCCCCCCTGGGGCGGTCAACCGCGCCGCATCGGGGGCGTGGGTTCGACGACTTCCATGAAGGGAGCTTCATGCGAGTCGGGACATGCTCCGATCCCGGTGGTCGTTCTCAAGGGAGGGACGATGGGGGACTGGGGGACTCGGAAGGGGGGGGCGAGGAGATCGTTGGCGACGCGTCCCCGCTCGGGGGCGGGACGGAAGGCAGACAGGCGGGGAGGGGCGGGGGAGGGGTTGCCCGGTCAAGGTCTGAATTCGGCAGCAAAGGAAGCAAATTCGTGTGTGCCGCCTATTGTATCGTGGCCCGCTACATGCAACACATTGCGGGACCGTGATGCCTCTTTCGTCCCGAACTCGTTCACTCGGCACCTTCCCTGCGAAATCCAGCCGTGGAAGGCACTCCGGGCTGGCCATCGGGGCGTGCGGTCCTAAAAGACCGCGGTCGGTTGGAACAACCTTCGCCACGATGCTTGCCCCCTGTCCCGAAACGGAGCGACACACTGTCCGTCCCGGGAGCCGACGCCGGGGCTGTCGAGGAGCGACACGATGGATGTGTTGACGCATTGGGTCACAGGCAGCTTGACGCCCGAGCAGCGCGTGTGGAGCGCCGCTGCTCCCGCGGTGATCCTGATCACTGCCGGGATTCTCACACTCATCGCGTTCGCGGTTCGCAATGCGCTGTTCGGTGACTTCCACGACAAGGAGATCGAGAGTCGCGGCTCCTCGATAGTGCTCGGCATGTGGATCCGCCGCTACTTCGTCTGGCTCGTCACGCCGATCATCAACTTGCTCGTGTACCTGCGCATCCCACCGAGCGCCGTGACCCTGCTCTCGCTCCAGGCTGCGTTCGGCGCAGGCATCGCGCTCGCCGCGGGCCGCATGGCCCTCGGGGGCTGGCTCTTCCTCGGGGCTGGAGCGCTCGATCTGTTCGACGGTCGTCTTGCCCGCGCGATCAACACGGCGCACCCCGGTGGAGCGGTGCTCGACTCGGTCGTGGACCGCTACGGCGAGGGCGCCGTGTACCTCGGGCTTGCCTGGTATTACCGGTCCAGTTGGGTCCTGCTGGTCGTGCTGTTCGCCTTCTTCGGCTCCATGCTCGTGCCCTACATCCGGGCCCGCGGCGAGTCCCTCGGCGTCAAGATGTCCGACCGCGGCTTCGTGCAGCGCCCGGAACGCACCGTCGTCCTCGGCCTCACCGTCGGCCTCAGCCCCATCGTCGAGGCGATCATGGTCCCCGGCGATCCCCATCCCCCGCACCGTCTCGCCATCGTCGGGCTCGCCTTCCTCGCCGTGGCCACGCAGATCAGCGCGGCACAACGTCTGCTCCACGCGCGCAACGCGCTGGCCGGCTCCGATCCCACCCGACGAGCCCCGTCGTTCGCCGTGGTCTTCTGCTCCATCTTCTCGACCGTGGCGGACTTCGCCCTCGTCGTGTGGCTCGTGTATTGGCGCCAGATGCCGCTGCCCATCGCCACGCTCGTGGGGGCGGTGTTCGGGGCGGCCGTGGGCTTCGTCGCCTACCGCCTCGCGCTGCTGCACAACCACTCCGCGAAGGTCCTGCGCGTCGGTCGCTACGCCCTCGTCACCCTCGGCGCGGCGCTCCTCAACGCCGGTCTCGTCGCCCTCTCCCTGCTCCCCGAGGTGCTTCCCAACGCCGCCGCGTGGTGGTGCGTGCGAGCGCTCGTGATCCTTGCCTGGAGCTACCCGCTGTTCAAGGAATACGTCTTCGCCCGCGACGAGCATCTGCTCGAGGGCGCGCACGCCCGCTCCTGACCCGAGCATCCCCGCGGCGCTGTCGGATCCCCATACAGCGTGTCGGCATCCGAACCAACTCGCGTTCGCCCGCGATCAGACCGCGGCGGTTGTGGGACGCGTGTGCGAGGTCGGTGGGATGCGTCCGTACGCTCGCCTGAACGCACCGCGCGGCGCGGTCATATAGATCCCGGCTCATCCGGACTTTCGTCTGCCGACCCGCCTTCTGAGCGGTCCGTGCCCGAGCGATCATCTCTCTCGACGTGATCTTCTTTTGACGTTTTGCCATGGCGATCTCTCTCCAACAACTAAC
>JAKLDZ010000392.1 GCA_022703255.1 Myxococcota bacterium
ACGGCGAGGAAAGCGCGCAGGTGGATTTCGGCGCCGACGACGGCGAAGAACACGGCGAAGGTGGGCATGGACGCGGGCTCGGTCTGGCGAACCACCTGATGGCCGCTGACCGGACTGACGTTCTCGAGGAACATGCCTGCGGACAAGCCGGCGAGCAGCGGGTCGATGTGGAACGCCGAGCCCACTTCCGCCACGAAGAACAGCGTTGCGAAGACGAAGAGCCCGACGCGCAGCCCGATGCGTCGGATGTACAGCGCCATCAGCGCGCCCAGGCCGATTCCGACGGCGATGGAGCCCAGGATGTGCATGCCCAGCTCGGTGAGCAGGGACGCGCCGGAGGCGGCGTCGGGAAACAGGGCGCGCGCGATGAAGCCGGTGCCCGAGAAGGTCAGCACGATCAGCAGATCGGCGACCACCACGATCGACATGCTCAGGGAGCTCAGAGGCCCGCTCGATCGCGTCTCGGAGAGGATGCCGATGACGACTGCGGGGGACAGCGCGGCCAGGACGTTGGCGCACACGAGCGCCACTGCGGCTCGCTGGCCGAGGGAGAATCCCGCGGCGAAGGGCATCAGCGGAAGCAGCGCGAGGAACAGGACGAACAGGGACAGGACGGTGACGGGCAGGTAGAGCGCGGAGATCCACCCGATGCTCGCCAGGCGGGGCCGCAGCGCGCGGAGGTTCAGCTCGCACCCCGCCAGCAGCGCGATGAGTCCCACCGCCACCTTCTTCACGAGCCCGAGATCCGAGAGCATCGCAGGGGTGACGAGCCCCAGCACCTCCGGACCGAACACCGCGCCGCACACGATGTAGCCCGTCAGGTTCGGAAGCTTGATCGCGTTCGACATCCGCCCCAGCTCGATCGCCGCGATGAGCAGGAACCCGAACGCGAGAGCTGCCCCCGATCCGGTCAACGTGACGGTCCGCGGCAGGAACGAACGCGCGGCGAACGCGACCATGGATACCAGCGCGAGCACCACGGCGGATCGGATCACGACCGCACCTCCCCGGGCATTGGCGTCAGGTCCGCGTCCCCGGCCGATCGCCGTTGCTCGAGCTTCGTGATCAGCTCTGCCAGGAAGCTGCCGATGATGACGGCGCTGATGCCCCAGCGAGCGATCTGAGGGACATTCCCCTGGAACGCGGAAGAAGCCGCGACGATGGCCGCGATGGAGATGGCGCTCTGGGGTGTGAGATGGAGCCAGGTGATGCGCGTGGGAGGAAGATCGAGCCCCGAGCTCCGGATGCCCAACCAGGCGCCGATCCCCTTGCCTCCGACGCGGGCCGCGAAGAAGGCGAGAGCCAGCACCCACCCCTGCCACGCGGCCGGATCCCACTCCGCTCCCACGATCAGCAGGAACACGTAGTACAGCGGGCGCTCCACCTCCCGCATCGTGCGACGCAGGCCGTCGAGATCGTGCATGGGCAGGTTCGCCATCAACGCTCCGGCGATCGCGCACACGACCGGCACGGACAGGGCGAGGTAGCCCGACACGCCGGAGGTGAGGGCGACGATGCCGAGGAGCAGGGCGACCTCTTCTGCTTCGTTCGTAGCACGACGCACCAGCATGTAGGCGATGGCGCCCAGCACACCGCCGAGCCCGAGCATGGCGAGGAACCATGCGCTTGGCGGGAGGATCCAGCGCGTCTCCGCAGCCTCGGGACGGAAGAAGACCGAGATCAATCCGAGCGCCACCAGCGCGGCAACGTCGTCGAGACTGGTCGCATCACGAAGCGTTTCCGCCGCCGCCCGGCTGCTGCACCGGGCGAGCCGCTCCACCTCCACGCGTGCGCTCGGCGACGCGCACGCCGCGAGCACAAGGGTCTCGCGCACCAGGCCTCCCTCCCACGGTACCCCGAGCCCGGCCAGCACCAGCCCGCCCGCCACGGCGGCGAACGCCGCGGGGATCAGCGACTCGGCCGCGACGAGGGCATCGAGCCCCGAGGGCAGGCGCTCGATCGTGCGCATCTCGAACTGCATGCCCACGGAGAAGCCGATCCACCCGAGAGCGAACTCCAGGGCCGGGTGCAGGTCGCGCAGGGCATCGGGGGTGAGAATGCCGACCGAGCGGTGGCCGAACAGGGCGCCGAGCAGCAGGAAGGGGATCCCGCCAGAGAGCACGAAGCCGACGCCGAAGCGCTTGCGAATCGCGCGAAGGCGCGGGTGCGACGCGATAATGGCGAGGGTCAGGGCAATCGAGAGCCCCGCGACGACCCTGGCCACGCGCGTTCCATCCACGGTCCCAACCCTTGCACAGCCGCAACGCGGCGGGCACCCCCCTGGTCGCCACCGCCGTCCGTCCTTCAGACAACCGCGCAGCGGAACGGTGTTTGACCCCGGCGCTCACGAGTCATACACGTTGGAACGATGTCGACGATCCGCTCCCTGCACCTGCACGCGGGCATGCTCCTGCTCGCCTCGTCCCTCGCCGCCTGCTCTTCCTCCGACTCGACCGACCCCGGCGGCGCTGCCGGATCGGCCGGCTCCTCGACCGATGCCGCGGCTCCCGAGACCGGCGCTTCGTGCACGGAAACCGGGCCCCTCGATCTCGGCGGCACGTGGGTCGCCCGGCTCGACCTCGAGCTGGATCTGAGCAGCCAGGCGGGCGGCGCCGCCACCCTGTGCCCCGATCAGCAGACCGGTCGCGCCAGCATGATCGTGATCTTCTCCAACTCCCACCCCGCAGGCTCCACGGCGATCGACAGCGTCCAGCCCGTCGTCTGCTCCCTCGAGCTCCCGGAGCTCACCGGCATGGTCGGCGAGTGCGACCCCTCCGCCCCGCAACTGATGAGCATCAACCTGATCGCCTCCCCAGCTCTGCAGAAGACCCTCCACGCGGTCCCCGTCGCCCCGGTGAAGGCCTCCCTCGCCTCGACCGACCCCGGCGCCGCGATCACCATCGACCGCTTCGTGCTCACGGGCGGCACCCGCAAGACCACCGACCCGCTTCCTGCCTGGGATGCGACCCTCCCGGGCTGCGGGCCGAGCGACGCGAACATCGGACGATCGCCCACGTGCGAGCAGAGCTGCGTGGACGACTGCGGGGCGCTGGTGGACGACGACGCCGACGGGTGGGCGGCGACGACGTTTCACATCTGCGGTTACACGAGCGACGACAAGACGTCGGGGGTGCAGTGCCGGGCAGAGAGCCCGAGCGAGGCCGGGGTCGTGGTGCAAGGCAAGCTCATGATGGCGTTCCTGGTCGATCCACTGCTCCAGGGCAAGGCGCTGTCGTCGTGCGAGGTGCGCGGAGGAGCGGATGCGCGCGTGCTGTATCACGTGCTCGGAGGCGACATCTACCTGGCGAACTCGGCGCTGAGCGTGGTGAGCTCGTTCAAGTCGTTGCCGCTGTTCGACGTGGATCCGAAGACGAGCGTGTTCCGGATGCTCCGGGTGGACGGCAAGCACGGATCGCAGGACTGGGGGCTCGGGGGTGTCGATCCGGAAGCCGCATGCGCGATGGCGCTGCAGCACGTCAACGAGCTGCTCTGATCGAGCCGCGTCTCGATTCTTTCGTAAGAAGAACCTTTCCCGCCGCAGTCACGCGGCGGGATTCGGTCATCTGGCGGGGCGGGAGGACAGGGGCTACTGCAGAGTGGGCTGGCAGCAGCCGCTGATGCAGTACTGGTTGGTGGGGCAGTCGGCTTGGCCTGGCTGACCGCAGGGGTTGCGCCCGGTCGGACACTCCTGCGTAGTGCAGTCGTCGGGCAGCTCGGTCTTGCCAAAGCACAGCTCGCAGTGAGCGCAGGTGTTGAGACACCCGGTGGTCGGCGTGCAGGGGTGGCACTTCGCCGGGTTGTTCAGCTCCGCGAGCGTGCACTCCTGATTGTCGTTCGCGTAGGTGATCGAACCGAGCCAGATCCACTGGTTGGAGCCCGGGACGATCTCGCAGCAGCCGAAGCAGTCGCACCCGTTGGGCACCAGGGGTCCGCAGATGTTGAGGCAGGTTTGGCTCTGATTATTGGGGCAATCGGAGGAGCCGACCATGCTCGCGTCGTACTTGCACTTCTCCTCAGGATACGGCGGAGTGCCTTGCTCGAACGGATCGCACTTGTGGTTCCAGTAGCAGCTGTCGTTGCCAGCGCCGGTGTCTCCGTCGAAGTAGCAGTCCTGCTTGCAGGGTGCGCTGTTCTGGCCGGGGATCCCGCCCCACAGCCCCTGCTCCGTGTTGTCGCACGGCCCCATGCACATCGAGTCCTTCGAGTCGATCTTGCAGTCACCGTCGTTGTCCAGGCAGTCGCCGCACGCGTACACCTTCCCCTGACACCCTGTCGGGGTGCAGGCGCCCTTCGTGCACCCGACCCCAACCACGCACGACTCCCCACACACCGTGCACTTGGAGTCGTCTCCCACGGTCACGCACTTGTCGAGCACCGGATCGCAGCTCGCGCTCGTGCAGGCGATGCCATCATCGGGGCACTGCGCGGGCGGCCCTGCCACGCACCCCGTCGCAGCGTCGGCAAGCGGATTCGAGGGCGCGCACTGCTCGGAGCCGTTGCAGAACTTGAAGTCCGTACACGCCGTGTCGTCGGGCGTGTGCACGCACTGCTTCTGCGCCTCACTGCACGCATCGGTCGTACAAGCCTTGCCGTCGTCGCAGTTGGGGATGCTGTTCTCGACCGCAACGCAGCCCGCGTTCACATCACACTTGTCCGCGCCGTCGCAGAACATGGCGTTGTCGCACACCGAATCCATCGGCACGTGCGCGCACGTGTCGTTGGCCTCGTCGCAAGAGTCGAGTGTGCAGTTGAAGATGTCGGCGCACACGACGGCGACGCCGGGCTGGCACGTACCGGACGCGCACTTCTCCTCGCCATTGCAGTACAACCCGTCGGAACAGTCCGCGTCGGAACCGCAGAGCGTGCCGGTCACGCAGCCGTTCTGCAGCGGAACGCAGAACTTCCCCGCTTCGCACTTGGTGTGGTCCGGCGTGTACGTGCACGCCTTGGCCACCTCGTCGCAGTCGTTCGTGCATGCGATGTTGTCGGTCGTGCACGCCAGCGGCCCCGGAACGCACGCCTTCGCAGTCACGTCGCACTTCTCCACGCCGTTGCAGAAGAACGAGTCGGCACACTTGCCGTCGTTGGGGACGTACGCGCACGCCTTCGCGCTCTCGTCGCAGGAATCGTCGGTGCACGGGATGTCATCCATGCACAGCGGAGGCTCGCCCGACACGCACCCGAAGGCCGCATCGCACTTCTCCTCGCCGTTGCAGTACAAGCCGTCCGTGCAAGCGGAATCGTCCGGCACGAACTTGCAGCTCTTGCTCGCCTCGTCGCAGCTCTCGGTCGTACACGCGAAGCTGTCGGCGCACACCACCGGGACCCCGTCCTGACAACCGGTCAGCGAGCACTTCTCGACACCGTTGCAGTAGGTCTGATCGTCGCACAACGCGTCCTGCAGCACGACCTCGCATTGCCCCGTCGCGCTCGCACAGAACTCCTTCGTGCACGAGATCCCGTCGTCGTTGCACACGACAGGAGTGCCCGCTACGCACTGCCCGGCCGCGCACGTCTCGATACCCGTGCACAGGTCGTTGTCCGAGCATTCGAGATCCGTCA
The DNA here is from genome assembly GCA_022703255.1 of Myxococcota bacterium. GTDB lineage: Bacteria > Myxococcota_A > Polyangia > Polyangiales > Polyangiaceae > JACRCQ01. The sequence continues at coordinate 5,563 of JAKLDZ010000392.1, forward strand.
CGCACACCGGTACGATGACGTCGGCGCCAGCGTCCTGCTCGGCTCCTGCTGCACCGGCTTCGCCTGCGGCACCGGCCTCGCCCGCGGTTCCAGCCGCCCCCGCCTCGCCTGCTGCACCGGCTTCGCCTGCGGCACCGGCCTC
>JAKLDZ010000393.1 GCA_022703255.1 Myxococcota bacterium
GCCGAGGGCTGAACCGCGGGCTCGGCTTCTCCGAGGAGGACCGGGCGGAGAACATCCGCCGGATTGCCGAGGTGGCCCGCATCCTGCTCGACGCCGGGGCGATCGTGATCGTGGCGGTGATCTCGCCCACGCGGGGCATGCGACGGGCCGCGCGGGAGATCGTGGGCGAGCGGGACTTCGTCGAGGTGTTCGTGCGCTGTCCGCTCGAGGTGTGCCGCGGGCGTGACGTCAAAGGGTTGTATGCGCACGCGGCGTCCGGGCGGGTCGCGCAGTTCACGGGAGTGACGGCCCCCTACGAAGAGCCGGAATCGCCCGCGGTGGTGATCGACACTTCGTCGACGCCGGTCGAGACTTCGATTGGGATTCTGCTCGAGCAGGTCCGCCTTCGAGGGGAGGAGCGGTGATGTCGCCGGGCGTGCACTTCCTCGATCAGCTCGAGGCGGAGGCGATTCACATCCTGCGCGAGGCTGCGGTGCAGCTGCAGCCCGCGGCGGTGCTCTTTTCGGGAGGCAAGGATTCGATCACGCTGGTGCACCTGGCGCGCAAGGCTTTCTGGCCGGGGCCCATTCCCTTCCCGCTGCTGCACATCGACACGGGTCACAACTTCCAGGAAGCCCTCGACTTCCGCGATGCCCTTGCGGCGCGCACCGGAACGGAGCTGATCGTGCGCCGCGTGCAGGACACGATCGACCAGGGCAAGGTGAAGGAGGAGTCCGGTCCGTATGCGAGCCGCAACGTGCTGCAGACGGTGACGCTGCTCGACGCGATCGCGGAGCTGGGGCTGCGCGCGGCGATCGGCGGAGGGCGTCGTGACGAGGAGAAAGCGCGGGCCAAGGAGCGAGTGTTCTCGCTGCGCACCGACACCGGGAAGTGGAATCCGCACGATCAGCGACCGGAGCTCTGGCACCTGTACAACGGCTTCCTGCGAAGCGGCGAGCACGCGCGCGTCTTCCCCCTGAGCAACTGGACCGAGCTCGACATCTGGAGCTACATCCTGCGCGAGCAGATCGAGGTGCCGTCGATCTACTTCTCCCACCGAAGGCGATGCATCCGCCGCTCCGACGGCACGCTGCTGGCGTGGTCTCCGTACGTGCGACCCGGGGAGGGGGATCGCGTGGAGGAGCTCGACGCGCGGTGCCGGACGGTGGGGGACATGACGTGCACGGGCATGGTGGAGTCGAGGGCGTCGGACGTGCAGGAGGTGGTGCGGGAGACAGCGGCGACGCGGCTGGCGGAGCGTTCGAGCCGAGCCGACGACAAGCGGTCGGACACGGCGATGGAGGATCGGAAGCGCGAGGGGTACTTCTGATGGAGCTGATGCGCTTCACGACGGCGGGCAGCGTGGACGACGGCAAGAGCACGCTGGTGGGGAGGCTGCTGTACGACTCGAAGTCGATCTTCCAGGATCAGCTCGACGCGGTGGAGCGTGCGAGTCGGGCGATGGGGGGCGAGGGGCTGAACCTGGCGTTGTTCACGGACGGGCTGCGCGCGGAGCGGGAGCAGGGGATCACGATCGACGTGGCGTACCGGTACTTCGCGACGCCGCGGCGCAAGTTCATCATCGCGGACACGCCGGGGCACCTGCAGTTCACGCGCAACATGGCGACTGGGGCTTCGACGGCGGACCTGGCGATCCTGCTGGTGGACGTACGGCACGGCGTGCAGGAGCAGACGCGACGGCACGCATTCGTGGCCTCGCTGCTGCGGATTCCGCACCTCGTGCTGTGCGTGAACAAGATGGATCTGGTGGGCTGGTCCCAGGAGGCGTTCCTGCGCGTGCGCGAGCAGTTCGAGGAGTTCTCGGAGCGCCTCGAGGTGAGCGACGTCACCTATGTCCCCATCAGCGCACTGCTCGGAGACAACGTCGTCGACCCCTCGAGCCGCATGCCCTGGTACAACGGGCGCCCGGTCCTGCAGCACCTCGAGGAGGTCCACATCGCCTCCGACCGCAACCGCGTGGACTTCCGGCTGCCGGTCCAGCTCGTGATCGACGACGTCGAGGGCGGCACGCCGTGGATCGCCGGAACGATCGCGAGCGGAGGCATCCGGGTCGGCGAGGAAGTGTGCGCCCTGCCGTCGGGTGAAGTGGCGCGCGTGCGCAGCCTCTCCGTGGGCGGGCGGCTCGTGACCGAGGCCCAGGTGCCGTTGTCGGTGTCCTTGCAGCTCGACCGGGATGCGGGGGTGTCGCGGGGCTCGGTAATTGCGCGAACGGGGAACCGTCCGGAATGCGGGACCGGGATCGACGCGACGGTGTGCTGGATGGCGCGGGAGCGGCTGCAAGCGGGGCGCGAGCTGCTGCTGCACCAGGGGGCTGTGCGCACGCGATGCACGGTCGAGCGGGTGCGGTACCGGATCGACATCGACACGTTGCATCGCGACGACGTCGTCGGGGTGCTGGAGCTGAACGACATCGGACGGGTGAGCCTGCGAGCGTCGGAGACGTTGGCGTTCGATTCGTACCGCAGGAACCGGACGACGGGGAGCTTCGTGCTGGTGGACGAGAGGACGGGGGAGACGGCGGGAGCGGGGATGATCCGGTAGGGGTCAGGCCTTGGCGCCGCGGATCTCGGCGATGGTGGCGTCGAGCACGCCCTGCACGAGGGACTGGGGAGGCGGCTTGATGATCTCGCGCTCCATCAGCAGGTGCAGGGTGTTGCGGCACTCCTTGATGTCGCGGTCGGCCTGCTGGAAGACCTCCTGCTCGCCGAGGGGCCTGCGCGCGACGCCGTCCTTGATGGCCTGCATGGCGACATCGGTGGCTTCCTGGGGGAAGAGCACGACGTCGTCCATGGTGGGAACGATGTGCTCGACGTCGATCCCCTTCTTCTCCTGGACCTTGGCGATGGCGTGGGCAGCAGCGATGGCCATGTTGTCGGTGACCCTGGAGGCGCGCACGAGCAGCGAGCCCTTGAGGATGCCGGGGAAGCCGAGGGAGTTGTTGACCTGGTTGGGGAAGTCGCTGCGTCCGGTGGCAACGACGTAGGCGCCGGCGTCTTTGGCCTCGTGGGGATAGATTTCGGGGACGGGGTTGGCGCAAGCGAAGACGATGGACTTGGGGGCCATGGTCGAGATCCAGCTTTTGGGCACGACGCCCGGGCCGGGGGTGGACAGGGCGCACAGGATGTCGGCGCCCTTCATCGCGTCTTCGATCTTGTCGATGCGCTGGGGGTTGGTCCTCTCGCAGATCTCCCACTTCCGATAGAAGCGCTTGTCGGCGCGGATGTCGTCGCGGCCCGCGTGCAGTCCCCCCTTGGTGTCGAAAACGATGACGTTCTCGGGATGGAGTCCCTCGGCGAGCAGCAGGCGCACGATGGTGGTGTTGGAGGCGCCGGCGCCCCAGAAGACCGCCTTGCACTTCTCCCAGGTGCGGCCCGTGAGCTTCAGTGCGTTGATCATTCCGGCCAGCGTCACGCACGCCGTGCCCTGGGCGTCGTCGTGCCAGACCGGGATTCCGCAGTCCTGCAGGTTGTCGAGGACCTTGAAGCAATTAGGCTGGGAGATGTCCTCGAGGTTCACGGCGCCGAAGGACGGCGCGACCATGCGCGTGAACTCGATGATCTTGTCGGCGGAGTGGTCGTGGCGCTCCTTGGGGTGCTTCCAGGTGTCGCTGCGGTGCCACCCCTCCTCGACATGGGAGTTGATGCACAGGGGGACGGCGGACATGCCGCCCAGGTAATACATGAGGAAGGCCTTGCCCTCCATGACGCCCAATCCGCCGGACGGGGTGACGTCGCCGTCGCCGAGCACCCGCGTGGAGTCGGAGATGACTGCGACGGTATTGCCGCGGTTGTTCAGCTCGAAGCTGCGCAGGTTGTCATCGCGAATGGCGGTGGAGATCGCGGAGATGCCCGGCGTGTACCACACTCCGAACCATCCGAAGCCGTACACGCCGGCCTTCGGAATCGTGACCATCTTCCCACCGTAGAACTCGTGGGCCGCCACCGACAGCTTCTTCAGGAAGACCGTCTGCGCCTTCGCCGTCTGGTCCGGCGTGAAGTCCTTCGGGAAACGCGACTTGAGATCGTCCAGATTCAGGTATCCAGGTATCTGCATGCTGTACCTCGCCCTGTCGTTTCTCGACCCCCGGAGTCATGGATTCGCACGACCTTGACAGGGAATCCGATCGGACGACCGCTGTCAAGGCACGGACCGGAGCGCGAGGTCAGTTCAGGGCCTTCCAGAGCGTGCGCATGCTCAGCCCGATGATGAGCAGTCCGACGGCGATGGACCAGGGGCGACGGGGGATGTGACGGCAGAGCCAGGCGCCCAGGGGGGCGGCGATGACGCCGCCGAGGATGAGGCCGCCGACGATGCGCAGGTCGAGCGTGCCGATGGTGAGCACGAAGGTGATCGACTCGGCGACGGTGACGAAGAACTCCGCGAGGTTGACCGTGCCGATCGTGGTCCGCGGGTGCGCCCCGCTCGCCACCAGGTTCGTGGTCACCACGGGCCCCCACCCTCCGCCGCCAATCGCGTCGAGGAACCCTCCGACCAGCGCCAGCGGCGCGGCGAACCGCTTGCCCTTGTCCGGCGTCTGCGTCCGCATGATCGCGCGCACGAGAATCACTACGCCCATCACGATGAGATAGGCGGAGATGAGGGGCTTGATCACGCCCCCCGGGACGGAGGACAGGACGTAGGCGCCGGCGACGCCGCCGATGACGCCGGGGATGACCAGCCGCTTGAACAGCGAGTGGTCCACGTTCTTGAAGCTGAGATGGGAGATGCCGGAGACGCCCGAGGTGAAGATCTCGGAGGCGTGGACGCTGAAGCTCGCGGACGCGGGGGGAACGCCGAGCGCGAGCAGCAACGAGGTGAGGCTCACGCCGTAGCCCATGCCGAGCATGCCGTCGACGAGCTGTGCCGCGAAGCCTGCGAGGGCGAATGCGTAGAAGGGAGCGTCCAGGTCCACGATGGGTCGTGGCGGAGGCTACACCCGCGACAGGAAAGGGGTCACGCGAGAAGGTCGCCGCGCGGCGGAATCGTCAACGGGTGAACGCCGACGCTCGGGGGCTCAGGTGCACCCGGCACAAGCGCACACGATCTGGCCCGACGCGACGTCCTCACACACCTCCGTCGAACCGCAGAAGTAGTCCTTCATGCAGCCGCACGTCTTGTTGGCAGCGCACGCCGGCGGGATCTTCTCGCAGTGGTAGCCGAAGACGCCCAACGCGGTTTGCGCAACGCAGACATAGAAAGCCGGGTCGCACTTGTCGCAGGAATCGACGTGATCGCACTGCGAGGCTTCGACGCAAGGGCCCCAACACACGCCGTGAACGGAGTGGACCTTGCCCGCCTGACACGGCTGCTGCGCGACATCGCAGGTCACCTTGGAGGTGTCGCAGTCGATCTGCATGGAGCAGTGTTGCAGCACGCACGCAGGGCCCTTGTGATCGGCGTTCTCGCACGCGGTGGTCACGCAGGTGTTGTCCGTGCACGCAGGCGCGGGAGAGATGCCACTCTGGGGCAACGACGTGCAGTTGCAGCAATCGCTGTGCTCGATGCACTTCGCGTCGAGGAGGCACTCGCCGAGTCCGCTCCATCCCGCCGCACCGCCCTTGCCCGAGAAGCCTCCGAAACCGGCGATCCCGCCGGAGCCGCGCCCTGGATCGACACGATGCTGCCGCCGCCGCAGCCGGCCAGCAGGCCCGCCAGCGCCGTTCCCATCCAGGCCATTGCTCGCATCGGATTCCCCTGCG
>JAKLDZ010000394.1 GCA_022703255.1 Myxococcota bacterium
GGAACGGCAGGCTGTTCGGGGTGCTGGGGTGCGTGGCGCAGCAGGAGGGAGAGCGGATCTTCGAAAAAGCCCCGCATGTGAGCCTGGTGGCGGGCTCCGCCAGTTACACGAAGCTGGGGGAGATGCTGGCGCACTCGCGGCTGGTGGAGGACACGGCGGTGAAGGGCAAGTGGTACCTGGAGGTGCGAGTGGAGAACGCGCGAGGGGAGGGAGGCGGCACGGTGGACATCGAGGAGTCGGTGCAGAAGGCGACGTATACGGCGTCGATGGGGCGCAGCGGGCCGGTTCCGACGGTGGCGTGGAAGACGCGTCAGAAGGTGGAGGTTGGGGCGAAGGAGACGAAGACGGTGCGACAGGAGCTGCCGGGGTGGTTGGGCTGGCAGATCTCGGCATCGCTGAGGCCGCCGAAGCTCGACAAGGACGGCAATCCCGTGGTGCAATCGTCGACGACTTTTTCGACGACGGTGAGCAAGCGAAGCTAGCGAGGCGAGAATGGGAAGTTGGCGGCGATGGGGGCCCATCGTGCTGGGAGTATCGTTGGGACTGGTCGCCGCCTTTGCGATATTGGCGTCGGTGGGGAAGCGGACGGTGGAGGCACCGGAGGGGGTGTTGCCGGCGCCGTTGTTGCCGGAGATCGACGGGGCGCTTCGCGAGGTGGTGCTGCACTACGTGCCGCGGTTCGAGGAGAAGGTAGAGCCGACGTACACGGACTTCCTGCGGGCGGTGGATTCGCGTGTGCGGGTGGTGTTCGTGGTGCCGCAGGGGTTGGTGTCGCAGGAGCGGGGGAAGCTCGACGCGTTGCTTGCGCGGATCGACCCATCCGGGGGGTTGGCGAAGCGAGCGAGCGTGGTGGAGAGCCCGGGGCCGATCACGACCTGGTCGAAGGATCGGGCGTTGGTGACGGCGATTCCGGGGCCGGGGAAACCGGCGCTGCTGATCGCGCCGTCGGAGCCGAACAAGCAGTGGGAGGAGCGGCACAACGACTGGCTGACGGTGCAGTCGATCGCGCGTTGGTCAGCGGGGCGATACAAGGCGGAGATCGCGCCGTTGGACTTCGACGCGGGGGACTTCATGGTGGACGGCAGGCGGGTGATTGTGGACACGAACCTGCTGGAGAAGAATCGGCATCGAGGGATTCGGGACGTGGGGGAGCTGCACAAGCGGATGGTGGCGTGGCTGCGGACGGAGGTGTTGGTGTTGGGGCGGGAGCCGGGGGACACGCCGCGCCATCACATTGCGATGTACATGACGCCGCTTCAGGATCGGATCGTGTTGGTGGGGGATCCGGCTGCAGCGAAGGCGATGGTCGGGGATCCGTACGTGCCGGGGGATCCTTCGGGGGACACGGGGGAGCCGTTGAAGGCGGACTTCTCGGCGGAGATGGTGGGGAGATTCGAGCTGGCGGCGCGGGAGATGGCGACGTCGGGGTACCGGGTGGAGCGGATACCGAACGTGCCATTCGATCACAAGACGTACATCTCGTACACGAACGGGGTCTTCGAGACGCGTGGGGGGAAGCGGATCGCGTACATGCCGGTGTACGGGGTGGAGGCGTTGGATCGAGCGGCGCAGGGGGTGTACGAGCGTCTCGGCTGGGAAGTGAAGACGGTGCGTGTGAGGGCGTTGTATCCATTCCACGGCACGATCGGGTGCGTGGTGAACGTGATGGCGAGGGAGCGGGAATGACGAGGTCGCGAGGGGACAGGGGATACCTGGTACTGGACATCGAGACGATCATCGATCCCGAGCTGCCCATCAGCACGAAGGTGGAGCAGCAGCCGCCGGCGCTGCCGCCGCCGCCGTATCACCAGGTGGTGGTGATCGGGGTGTTGTGGATGGATGCGAGCTACCGTGTGTTGAAAATCGGCGCGATTGGTGGGGGGAAGGGGGAGGCGCAGATCCTGCGGGACTTCGTGCGTTTCGTGGAGGACAAGAAGCCGGATCTGGTGACCTACAACGGGCGAGGGTTCGATCTCCCGGTGATTGCGTCGCGGTGTCTGAAGCACGGGATTCCGTTCCGGCACTACTTCCAGGCGCAGGACATGAGATATCGATTCTCGGCCTCGGGGCACTTCGATCTCATGGACTACATGACGGACTTCGGGGCGTCGCGAGCGGTGGCGCTCGACACGATGGCGAAGCTGATCGGGTTGCCGGGGAAGGTGGGAGTGGACGGCAAGGACGTGGGGCCGATGGTGCACGCGGGGCGGCTGTCGGAGGTGGAGGCCTATTGTCTGTGCGACGTGGCGCAGACGACGGGGGTGTTTTTGCGGGTCCAGCTCGTGCGGGGGATGATCGAGCTGGGAGCGTATCGGACGGCGATGGAGTCGCTGATCGAGCTGATGGGATCGGACGAGCGGCTGGCGCCGGTGTATGCGGGGATCGGGCGGGAGAGGTTATTGCTGATCGAATGACGTCGCAGGGCGACGGCGGGGGTGTTCAGCGGTTTTCCTGACTGCCCCACACGGTGAGGGCGGAGACGGTATCGGGGTCGAGCGTGGCGGGCTCGCGCAGGGAGCCGATCTTGTCGATATTGGTGGCGCGATACCAGGCGAAGGTCTGGCGCCACAGGGCATGGGCGAGCACGGCGAGGGTGGGGGGAGTGGTTCCGGGGCAGTTGGCGCCGAGGGCGAGATCGCACAGCACCGGGGTTTTGGGGGATTCGCCGCGCAGGACGACGTTGCCGAAGCGGACAGCGTATTCCCGGCCGATGGTGGCGTATTGGGGTCGGAGGACGTGGCGTTCGGGGTGGGCGGCGATGTCGTACAGGTCGGTGCCGGCGAGGCGTGGGGGCGTTTGAAGTCCGAGCGCTCCGAGGAGCGTGGGGACGAGATCGAGAGCGCTGGTCGGGGACTGCACGGCCTTGCCGCCATAGCGTCCCCCGGGGAAGTGCACGATCAGGGGCAGATCGAGCAGGTCCTCGTCGAGGCGTTCGGCGTCGGCGAAGGGGACGCGCGCCGGGCCGCCCAGGGCGAGGTCGCTGGTGACGATGAGCAGGGTAGAGTCCCAGACGCCGGCCTTGCGGAGCGAGGAGACGAGGGCGCCGAGGGCCTGGTCTTCGGACACGAGGGCGAGGGCGAAGAGGGCCTCGAGGCGTTCGCGATCGGCGGGTGTCATCCGCCACTTGGGGCGCTTTCCGCGCGCGCGTGCGAGCACCTGGCCGGCGCGGCGGGCTTCCACGGGCCCCGAGTAGTCGGCGGGCGGCAGGTTCCTCGCCTCGTCGGCGCTGGTCGTCCATGGCGGGTGCCCTCCGCGCGTGTGGAGCACCGCGAGCATGCGCTGCTGTCCGGACTCCTGCAGACGGGCCTCGAGCCACCGCGTCCCATCCGTCATGGGACTCCGGCCTTCGAGTCCGGAGACCGGCGAGAACATCTCGAATCGATCCCAACCGCGACCGAAGCCGAAGGCTTCGAAGCTCGTGGGGTTCGCGGTGAACATCGCGCTCGACACGCGGCCTTCGCTGGCCAGCCCTGCCACGGTGGTGATCGCGGCTGGGAGTCGCGACGCGGGGTCGATCAGCCCGTGGCTTTCGGGAGCGAGACCGGAGAGGCTCGAGGCCATGGCTGCAGATGAGACGGTTGTCACGGCGCGGTGCTGGCGGAACACGACACTCGACTGCGCGAGGCTGGTGAGCGCAGCGAGGGCAGGGACTTCGGAGTAGGGCGGCAGGTGGGCCTTGTCGGCCTTCGACATCACCACGAGGATCGCGGCCTTCGCCGGGGTGCGCGGCGGAGGGAGCGCGGGACGCATGGCGAGGGTGGGCTCGCCGAACAACACGCGGGCCCCGGCGCTGGAACGCGTCGCGACGAGCTCGAGGAGCACCAGCTTGCCGGCATAGGAATCCAGGGAGACGGACGCTTGCGAGGACTGTTCCTTTTCGCCTCCGATCTCGGCGGCGTGGACGACGACGGGAGACTGGCCCGGCTCGGTGACGCGGACCTCCGCCTTGCCCGAGCCCGGACCGAGGTAGCCGATGTCGGACTGGAAGATCATCCCCTCGCGCGCCGCGACTGCACAGCGGACCATTCCGGGCGCCCGCAGCGCGACGGATCGTCGGGGCCGCCCTGCCACCACCGAGTCCACCACGATGTCGCGCTCGCTGGGCGGCGCAAACGTCGTGGGATCCTCATCGGGCTCTCCCACCCGGAGCCAGTCGATCTCCGCGAACGCCTGGCGTCCGTGCGCCGACCCGTGAAACTGGATCGTCAACGTGTGAGCTCCCGCCTCGAGCGGCTCCGCACTCGCCTTGGTGCTCGAAACCTCCGCCGTCGTGCGATTGAGCGAGAGCGTCCCATAGACTCGACCGTCGATGCGGACCGTCGCTCGTCTGGCTGCCAGGCCCAGCATTCGCCCAGCGACGAACACCGGGCTCGGGTGATCGGTGTGGAACGTCTGGGAGAACGTGCGGCTCCACACCTGGGCCCAGGACGCTCCGCCGCGCTCCACAGCCGTCGCGTCCGCGCCGGTCGTCGTCAAGGAGTAGCTCGTGCGCCCTTGATCGAAAGCGGAGCCGAGGTCGAGGAACGCGCCGCGGTGGAAGACGTCGCAACGCGGCAGTTGGGTGAGCAGATCCGACACCTGCTCGGCGGAGGGAGGCTGCGCCGGCGGCTCCAGCGTCGTCGTCGCAGGTGGCGCGGGTTGCGCAGGATCCGGGGACTTCTTGCAGCACCCGACCCCCGCGAGCGCCAGGGCGACGGCACCCACGTGGGTGACCCAGGCTGCTCGGATCATGGTGGCTCCAACGTCACGCGCGTGCGGCGATCGCCCTTGACCTCGACCCGGAGCGTGACCGCGTCGCCCTTCCAACGGATCACGAGATCTCGTCCGCCTGCCGCTGCCGCGACCTGGACATGGTGGCCCGCTCCGATCTCCCTCCCCTCGAGGAGGATCACGGCTTCCGGGCGATGGGTTCGTACCTCGACGAGCCCCGAATCCGGCGGAAGGCGCGAGCCATGGGGCAACGGGAGATCCTCGACTTTTGCACGCGGATCGACCGGATTCGCGGAGACAGCACTGGGGGGCAGGTTGGTGGGTTCTTGCGAGACGGCAGGGAGCGGCTCGTGTCGGGCCGGAGAGGATGCCGTCGGCGCACTCGTCGAAGAGGGATGCAACGAGACGCCCACGCGCTTGGATTCCTCCGCATGTCGCGTGAAGTTCCACCAGACGAGGCCCGCGACGACCGCGACGACGACGGCGAGCAGCGCGAGGCGTCCGCGCCGGGCGGTCTGCGGCGGCGGGGGTCGATAGGAGACCGGTCTGGCAGAAGCGCGGGGACCGACGGGGAGGATGCGCGGGGGCGCCGGTTCCCTGGGTCCGACTTCGGGTTCCGGAAGCGGGGCCGGCTCGTGCATCGGTTCGGCAGCCGACGCGTTCCCCTCGCGCAAGTCGAGGGCGACCGGTTCCGCGGCGGGTGGGAAGGTCGGCACCGGAGCCGGGACGATCGCGTCGGGAGGGAGCGACGGTTCGGGCGCCGCGTCGAGGCGACGGGACCTGGGTTTGAGGTCCCTGGCGTCGAGCATCGGAGGCGGAGTGGGCGACGGGAGTCTCCGCTCCTTGGGATCGAGCACCTCTCGGATCACGGCTTCGGTCAACGAGGTGGGGGCTTGCCCATCGTCGTCCTCGTCAGCCGGATGCGGGGAAGGCGCGAGCCCAGGGGCTTCTGCGACAGGTTCCGGCGCAGGAGGTGGAGGGAGGTCAGA
>JAKLDZ010000395.1 GCA_022703255.1 Myxococcota bacterium
CCTGGCTCACCTGCTCCGGCACCACCGACAAGATCCTGTCCACCGCCCTGCGCTGCTTCCTGGAGGGAGATCCGTCGGCCGCGCTGCAGTCCTGCAACCAGCAGGCTCCGGGATGGGTCACGATCAAGCAGTGCAACTGCACGAATGCCGACACCTCCGGCTGGCCCGATCCCCCCGGACGGTTCGCCTCCTGGTGCCGCGCCTGCACGCACTTCGATTCCCAGGTCGACTGCTCGGCTCCGCAGCAGGCGTGCGCGTCCGACACCGCCTGTCGCAAGTGCGTGATCGATCGCTATGGGCCGGAGTGCGAGGCCAACGAGGCGTTCAAGGCGGTTGCCCGCTGCGGGTGCAAGGACACGGGGACCATCCCCGACAACATCTCGTGCCGCGAGTGCGCCGACGTCTACAGCGGCTGCTTCACGCTGCCCGATTCGCTCGCGGCTCGCTGCGAGACGCTCCGCGACAAGGACCCCGCGCTCGAAGCCGCCTGCTTGCAGTGCATCGACCAGCCCAGCGCGTCCGACTGCGCCCCCCCCGAAGTCCAGGAAGTGTTCGCCTGCACCTGCGCGTCGGGGTGCAAGGTGCACTGCGAGTGGCAGTGCCCGGCCACTGGCACCGGGGGCAGCGGCGGCGAAGGAGGTGGCGGGGGCGCCGCTGGAGCTGCGGGAGGAGCTGCCGACTGCGGGGACGGCGCTTGCACTGCGCCGGAGGACTGCGCCTCCTGTTCGCTCGACTGCGGCGACTGCTGACACGCACGCGGCACTCGCCGCGCGCTTCAACCGCGTTCCTTCTCCGCAATCTTGATCGACCCGTACACGCTCATCCGCGTCGAGGGATCCCGCCAGCAGTCCGCGGGCGATCCCTGCTTCCGACACAGGTGCTCGAGGAAAGCCAACGGCTCCGGCAGATCCTCCCACACCGACGGCAAGAACGTGGAGCGTCTCCCGCGATACTCGATGATCAACCCCGGCTTGTGCTGGCCGAGCCACGCGGGCAGCTCCGCGACTGGAACCCCTTGAAGCGGCCGCGGGACGTCGAGGATCGAGATCTCGTAGTCGATCTCGCCGAGCTCCCCTGCGCTCACAGGGTGAAAACGCGTGTCGTGCACGGCCGCGGAGACCGCGTTGGAGCGGATGTCCTCGAGCAGCGGGCGCCGCGGCTCCAGGCTCCCGATGCACCCGCGCAGCTCTCCGTGCACCCGCAGGGTGACGAAGCACGCGCGCGGCGCGTTCAGGTGCGGCCACCGCTTCGCCAGCTCCTCGGGAACAGGCGGATTCGTACCCGTCCTCACGAACGTTTCGACCGAGTTGCGCGCCAATCGAAGGAGAGCGGTCTTCTCCTCCGGCCCCACTTGGAAGTCCGCAGCCACGGGGGAAACGTAGCCGGAATCCGTCGCGAGGTCACCACTCCCGCCCGCGCGCTCTCGCTTGCACGATGGACAGCCCGCTGCGAGGAGCACGACCGCCGCCACCACCTTGAGCTGCACCCGATCCATGCGCTCAGGAGAACACCCCGGAGAGCTTCCGGCCGCAAGCAGGACACGCACCGTCCCGCAGCTCGTCGGCAACCACGCGGAAGCCCTCGCGCTCCACCAGCGCCCGTCCGCACCCCGCGCACCTCGTCCTGCCGCCGTCCGACCCCGGCGCGTTGCCCACGTACACGTGCCGGAGCCCTGCCCCGGTCGCGGCCTGCCGGGCGCCCTGCAGCGCGTGCAGCGGTGTCGGCGGCAAGTGCGTGAGGCGATGCGCCGGGTGGAAGCGCAGGATGTGCAACGGCGTCTCCGGCCCCAGCTTCTCTGCCACCCACGCCGCGAAGGCGCCCACCTCCGACGGCTCGTCCGAGAGCGTCGGCACCATCAGGAAGCTCACCTCGATCCAGACGCCTTCCTCGCGCAGCACCTCGAGCGTGCGCAGCACCGGTGCCAGCCGTGCCGACGACACCTCGCGATAGAACGAATCGCGGAACGCCTTGACGTCGAGCGTGACGGCGTCGATCGATCGGCACAGCTCGCGCAGCGGCTTCTCCTGCACGAACCCCGCGGTCACCAGCACCGTTCGCACCCCCTTGCGCCGCGCCTCCTGCGAAGCGTCGCGCACGTACTCGAAGGTCACGAGCGGCTCGGTGTAGGTGAACGCGATGGACGGCGCCCCGCGCTGCAGCGCGACCTGCACGAGCCGCTCCGGCAACGCCTCCAGCCGCTTCACGTCCTCGGGGCGCGCCTGCGAGATCTCCCAGTTCTGGCAGTTGAGGCAGCGCAGGTTGCAGCCGCCCATGGCCACCGACAGGATCGGCGTGCGCGGCAGGAAGTGGTACAGCGGCTTCTTCTCGATCGGATCCATCGCCATCGAGCACAGGTTGCCGTAGCCCAGCGTCAGCAGCCGCCCCCCCTTCACGGCACGCACGCGGCAGAGCCCGCGATCTCCTTCGCCCAGCGTGCACGCGTGCGGACACAGCGTGCACCGCACGAGGCGCCCCGCTGGCTCCCCGTACGCTGCGGGACGGCTGAAAGCATCGGGCTGCGACGGCGCGTCGTTGTGGAAACCCATCGCGAGCTCGCGCTCCTTGCGACCGAGCACGAACTCGCCCACGCCCTCGTATCCGAGCCAACCCATGCCGAGCCCGGACGCGAGGCGTTTGACCACAAGGCGCCGGCTGATCATCCCGGGGAAGATCATAGCGCCGCGGAGGGCCGGGGACAGCGTGTGCAGCGGAGGCGCCACGCCCGCACGGAGCGTGGCCGGAAGGCCCGTTCGTGAATCGCGCGGAGAGGCGGCTCGATCGGCGCACGCTCGATGCATCGACTCCTTGCCTATCGCCTGCGGAGGGGAATAATGCGCCCGACCGCGCCGGCCCAGGTTCGAGACCGGGCCCGACGGCGGCCGACTCCGCGCCTTGGAGGCCCATCATGCAGACCTGCGTCAAGACGCACGGCGACCTTCGCCCCGCGTCGTCCTCCTCCCTCAATCCCTCGCCCGAGGCACTGTCCAGGCGAGGCCTCGGGTTGCCCTTCGACCCCGGCTACGACCCCGACGTCCTCGAGCAGAGCGTCCGCACCGCGTGCACCCAGCTCGTCAACCACATGCGCGACTCGCTCAACGGTCGCGGCAAGGTCCTCGTGCAGGAGAGCATCGACGAGATCGCGCGTCAGCTCGACTTCGACAAGACCATCGCCGAAGGCGGCGCCGATCTCGGCGAGCTCGTCGCGACCCTGCTGCGCAACTCCAACCGCCTGCACCACCCGTCGTACATCGGCCATCAAGTCGCCGTCCCGATGGCCGGCGCTGCGGTCGCCGATCTCATCAACGGCGCCACCAACAACAGCATGCCCGTCTACGAGATGGGCCCCGCGGCGTCGGCGATCGAGCGCAAGCTGATCGGCTGGGCGCTTTCGAAGATCGGATGGCAGGCCGAGGGCAGCGGGGTGATGACCCACGGCGGCAGCATGTCGAACCTCACGTGCCTGCTGGGCGCCCGCGCGGCCGCGCTCCCCGATGCGTGGGAGAACGGCGTGCCGCCGAACTGCGCGATCCTGGTGCCGGAGTCGAGCCACTACTCCAACAGCCGTGCCGCCGCGATCATGGGGCTCGGCACCGCAGGGGCCATCACCATCCCGGTGGATCGGGAGTATCGCGTGCAGCCCGACGAGCTTGCGCGGGTCTACGACGGCGCCGTGCGACGGGGCAAGCGGGTGCTGGCGGTGGTGGCCAACGCGTGCGGGACCGCGACGGGGACCTACGACGATCTGCGTGCGATTGGCCGGTTCTGCAAGGACCGGGGGGTGTGGCTGCACGTGGACGGGGCGCACGGCGGATCGGTGGCGATCAGCGACAAGTACCGGAGCCTGCTCGACGGGATCGAGCATGCCGATTCGATGACGTGGGACACGCACAAGATGCTGGCGACCTCGGCGCTGTGCGGCATGGCGCTGTTCCGTCGCCGCTCGCGGATGCTCGGGACCTTCTCGCAGCAGGCGACGTACATCTTCAACTCGTTCGAGAAGCCTGGCGAGGACATCTCGGTCAACACGCTCGAGTGCACCAAGTCGATGCTCTCGCTCAAGCTGTTCTTCAACCTGGCGATTGTGGGAGAGAAGGGGCTGGCCTCGCTGGTCGAGACCCTCTACGACCGGACCCGCGCGTTCCACCGTCTCATCGAGAGCCGCCCCGGCTTCTCGTGCCTGTGCCCGCCCGACTCCAACATCCTGTGCTTCCGCTACGGCGACGACTCCGCGATGCAGGACCGCATCCGTCAGCGGCTCGTGCTCGAGGGCGACTGCTACATCACCCGCGCCACCATCCACGGCCTGAGCTACCTGCGCCTGTCGGTCATGAACCCCTACACCGAGGAACGCCACGTCCACGCCCTGTGCGATCGCATCGAGGCGATGGCCGGCAGGGAAGCCGATTGACGCCTCAGAAGACCATGTTGCCGTCCTCGTCGTGGCTGTAGGTCAGCAGGCCGCATTGCCCCGCCAGCAGCCTGCGAAGCCTTCGGTCGACATCCGGGCCATCACAGACCGGATAGGCGTCTTCGAGATCTCCCGACGGACTGACGCCCTGCTCGAAGGTCTTGAGCTTGACCCCTCCCTCATAGCAAGTGCAGACGTGACTGTGGTGAGGGAAGGTGCCGAAGTCCGGGTTCGGGGCGCACTCGATTTCGAGGTCACGAGACGCGGCGTTCGGCTTCGCACACTCCCCAAGATGCAGCGAGCAGGTGCCGCGCTCCGGGCTCGGTCCAACGCTGGAGGTCTGGCCGCCGGAACAGTGCTCGCGCACGAGCTCCAGCGCCGGCAAGTCGGCGTCTTTGGGAACCTCGCAGGCGCTGTAACGCTTGGGATCGGTCTCGTCGGTCTTCCTGCAATACGCCGCGAAGTAGAACTTCCCCAGCTCCATCGAATCGCACATCAGACCTTCAGTTCCCTGGGTCTCCTTCGCATCCACCGACAGGCCTTGTGTTCCGCTCTTGCTGCTGCCGTCCACTGCCACCCAGTAGCTGAGGCGACACCACACGGGGAACTCGCAGGTGTTCGTAACGGTCATCGGGGCAGTGCTGCCCAGGGTGGACGTCTCCTCGCAGGCCTGCGGCGTGAGCTCGAGGCAATGGCTCTTGTTGTCGCAGTCGAGGGGCTCAGGCGCCGTGCCGCCATTGCCGTCCTCGCTCGAACAACCGGACGCGGATGCCAACAAGAGTAAGGTGGTGGTCAAGGAGAGCAGGCGGAGAGGTCTCATGCTTTCGACTCCGGGTCGGGGCATCAATGATCCGCCATGTTCGATCCTTCTCGTGTCCAGAGGAAGCCCTTGCTCTGCGCTTTCGGCTTCGAGACGTCACCGCCTCGCGCGGCTCGGATTGTCCACCGTCGAGAGTCCGGTACACTGGTGGACCAGCTCGACCCTCCGGACAAGCCACACGGCGCAGCGAGCAAGGAAGACCCATGATCCACGTTCAACCCGTGTCCCGGCAGAGCGTCTGCAAGCTCCACGACCTGCCCTCGCGCGTGCGCATCGCGCTCGGCGCCACCGTGCTGCTGTTGTCGGCGTGCGGCTCCGACGCCGCGTGGCGCGATGGCGAGCCCCTCCGGTCGGTCGAGGCGGAGCTGTCGCAGGCCGAGCGCATGGCGCGCTACGCCCAGATCCGGGATGCGGCTGCCACGCGCGGGATCGATCACACGGCGTACCTGCTCGCG
>JAKLDZ010000396.1 GCA_022703255.1 Myxococcota bacterium
CGCGTGACCGTGCGCGGCGAGGTGGTCATCTATCGCAAGGATCTGGAGCGCATCAACCGCGCGCGCGAGGCGTCCGGCGAGGAGCCGTTTGCGAACCCCCGCAACGCCGCCGCCGGAAGCCTGCGCATGCTCGACCCGCGGGTCGTCGCGACGCGTCCCCTGCGCGTGCTGCTCTACCAGCTCGTCGAGGGCCCTGCCTTCGCCGCCTGCCACAGCGAAGCCCTCGCCGTCCTCGCCCGCTGGGGCCTGCCCACCCATCGCAAACATGTCGTGTGCCGAAACGTCGCCGGCATCCTCGACGCCATCGGCGCCATCGACCACGCGCGCGACGGCTACCCCTTCGAAACCGACGGCGCCGTCATCAAGGTCGATCGGTACGCCCAGCAAGGCATCCTCGGCGAAACCGCGAAGTTCCCCCGCTGGGCCGTCGCCTTCAAGTTCGCCGCAGAGCAGGCCGAAACCCGCGTGCGCAACATCGTCGTGCAGGTCGGACGCACCGGCGCCCTCACCCCCGTCGCCGACCTCGACCCCGTCCCCCTCGCCGGCACCGTCGTCGCCCGCGCCTCGCTCCACAACTTCGACATCCTCGCCGCGCTCGACGTCCGCGTCGGCGACACGGTCACGGTCGAGAAGGCCGGCGAGATCATCCCGCAGGTGGTCGCCGTGCGCACCGACGCCCGCGCGGGCAACGAGACGCCGTTCGAGGTTCCGCGCACCTGTCCGGTGTGCGGAACCGCCGCGGCGCGGATCGAAGGGCAAGCAGTGCTTCGGTGCACGAACAAGTCGTGCCCCGGCCAGCTCAAGGCCGCGCTGCACCACTTCGCCCGGCGCTTCGCCATGGACATCGATCACCTCGGCCCCGCCGTCATCGAGCTGCTCGTCGATCGCGGCATGGTCCGCGACGCCGCCGATCTGTACGACCTCACCGCCCCTCGGATCGCCTCGCTGCCCCGCATGGGCAGCAAGAGCGCCGAGAACCTCGTCGACGAGATCCAGGCTTCCCGCGCCCGACCGTTCGATCGCCTGCTGTGCGGCGTGGGCATCCCGCAGATCGGCCAGGTAGCGGCCCGCCAGCTCGCCGAAGCGGCTGGCTCCCTGCGCGCCATGCTCGCCTGGTCCCCGCAGCAGGCCCGCGAGCTGCCCGCCCTGATCCACGGATTCGGTCCCGGCATGGTCGAGGAGGTCGCTCGGTTCCTCGAAGATCCGCAGCAGCGCGCTCTGCTCGAGAAGCTCCTCGCGCGCGGCGTCTCCACCGACCAGCCCTCCCCCGCGGTCGCCGGCCAGGGCCCCCTCACCGGCAAGTCGTTCTGCGTCACAGGGGTCCTGTCCCGCAAGCGAGAGGAGGTCCACGCGGCGATCCGTCAGGCAGGCGGGACCGTTCACGACAAGATCAAGAAGGGGACGACGTACCTGGTGGCCGGAGACAAGGTGGGCAAGACCAAGCTCGACGATGCCAGGAAATTCGGTGTGGAGTTGCTGACCGAACAGGCGCTGTACGCCATGATGGGAGACGCCGCCGGGGGGTGACCTCGCCTCCCCGCCATCGCATTTCTGGCGTAAGGTGCAATGTCCGGGTAAATTTCCCCGGGAGACACGAGACCCCGTCCATGCAGTCCCTGACCGAGCTGATGCCCGGCCGTTTCCTCGGCCGCTACGAGCTCCTGATGCCGATCGCTCAGGGGGGCATGGCCGCGGTGTGGGCGGCTCGACTGCGCGGCTCCCGCGGCTTCCAGAAGGTGGTCGCGATCAAGACCATCCTGCCGACCCTGTCCGACGACCCTCGCTTCGAGCAGATGTTCCTAGACGAGGCGGCTCTCGCTTCGCGCATCCGTCACTCGAACGTGGCGCAGGTGCTCGACCTGGGCGAAGACCAGGGGCTGCTGTACCAGGTCGCCGAGTGGGTCGACGGCCAGCCGCTCAGCACGCTGGTGCGCGAGTCCAAGGGAGGCCGCGGGCTGCCCTACCCCATCGCCGCCAAGATCATGATCGGCGTTTGCGAAGGGCTTCACGCCGCCCATGAAATGAAGGACGACGCGGGCAACTGCGTCGGGCTCGTCCATCGCGACGTCTCCCCGCAGAACATCCTCGTGTCCGTCGACGGCGTCCCCAAGGTCGTGGACTTCGGCGTCGCCAAGGCCAACAGCCTGTCCGGCGTCCGCACCGCCACCGGCACCTTCAAGGGCAAGCCCGCCTACATGGCGCCCGAGCAGATCACGGGCTCCGACGTCGATCGCCGCGCCGACATCTTCGCCCTCGGCACGGTGCTGTACCTCATCACCACGGGCCGTCACCCCTTCCGCGCCGAGAACGACATGGCCACGCTCCACCGCGTGGTCGAGGGGAAGCCCTCCAAGAAGCCCAGCGAACACGTCACCGGCTACCCCAGCGGCCTCGAGCACGTCGTGCTCAAGGCCCTCTCCAAGCATCCCGATGATCGCTTTCAGACCGCCGCCGAGATGGCTCGCGCCCTGATGCAGGCGATCCCGGAGGTCCAGACCACCGGCGACACCGACGTAGCAGCGTGCGTGCGAGAGCTCGGCGACAAGCAGCTCACAGAACGCGCCGACGCCCTTCGCGGCGCCCTCGCCGAGGCGGACAAGCGCAGACCGCCGTCACCCGACCGCGGCTCCAGCCCCACGCAGATGGAGCCCACTCACCCCGATGCACCGTCGCTGCTGCGACCGAGCACGGTCACGCCTGCCCCCCTCGAGAACCCCACACCGCCCGAGGCAGTGCTCTCCGCGCACCCTCCTCGCGCCGCAGGCAACCGCTACGTGCCCATCGTCGTCGGCGCCGTCGCCATCGCCGCCGCGTTCGTCATCGGCGCCATGTTGTTCGGCAAACGAACCAACTCCACCGCCGTGACCGTGGATCCATCGTCCACCGTCGCCGCGAGCGCTGCTTCCACGGCGTCCTCCACGGCAACGCCATCCGCAGCGCCCTCTGCCTCCGCGGCCCAGACCGCAGAACCGGCCGACTCCGCCGTCTCCCTCGACTCTCTGCCCAAAGTCAGCGACGTGCCCGACCCGACGCGCGTGAGCTCCGGCACGCGCCGCGATGCGGGAGCTCCCACGCCCTCTGCCACGAGCCCCTCGAAAGGTTACGTGCCGAGCATCCGCGACCCGGGCTTCTGAGCCCTCCGCGACCTCCCGCTCAGATCCCGCAAGCCTGCGCCAACAGATCCGACTTGAGCTGGGCCAGCGCGGGCGCCATGCCCACCGGGAACACCGAAGGATGCCGCAGTCGCTTGTACGGATCGGCGAGCTGCTGCAAGGCGTTGTGGACCCGCTCGCGGACGCTCTGGATGCCCTCGTCGGGACCGACCCGTCGGCCGCTCCGGATGACCGACGTGAGCAGCGGCAGCGCGGACTCCGCTCCCTGCAGCGGAACGCCCACACCGGTCTGCTGATAGCCGAGCACGAAGGCTTGTGCCGCAGGTTGGATGCGTTCGCCGACGCCGTGAACGATGTCCGCGATCGGACGTCCCGACGGGTCGGCGTAGCGGATCACCAGCTTGCGCCCGGGGACACACGAGATGTCGGCCACGGCCCCGAGCCGCGGCACCCACACGCCTCCCTGCTCGAGGGCCACCAGATCGCAGCGCATCCGAAGCTCCGTGTGCCGCGCTGCAAGGGACCGCGACACCCAACCGTCGGATTGCACCGCCGAACGCTGCAGATCCGACAGCGTCTCCTCCTCGTCGTCCCCGGGCCCCAACGGCACCAGCACATCGCTCACGGTGTGGGCGAAGTCCCATCCGCTCATGCGTGCCGATCGCGACGGTGGCGGTCCCGCCAGGGCGATCGCCTCGGCGGGTGCGGACGCCCGCAACGACACTCCGAGCCGCGCGGCGGCCACCGGGCTCTGCGTATGCGACACGCCGCCCACGAACGCGGATCGCGCGGTCTCGATGGTGTGATCGGAGCTTGCCAGGAGGCACGAAGAACCATCGACGACGGCGGTGCCTCGCGCTGCGAGCACGAGCCGCGCCGCCTGCGTTGCCGTGCAGCACGACGCGTGGAGCACCTCGCGCGCGACGTGCGCCAGAATCCACGCCTGCCACAGCGGCCCTTCGATCGTGACCGCAGTGTCTCCCGCGAACAGCAGCGTCCCCTCGGGGGGAGCGTTGACGTCGACCGCGCACGGCGAGGTCAACAGCAGCCCGGCCACCGCAGGGCTGATCGCCCCCGTGAGCTCCGCGAGCTGGACCTCGGCCTGCGTGGGCGCGATCCGCTCGATGAGACGCACGACCTGCGGAAGCCCCGCGCTCACCAGGAATCCCCAGTGCGCGGGGAGCCCCGAGACGTTGACCTCCATCGTCGCTCGCCGCGTTGCGACCTGCGAATGCACGAAGGCGGATGCGGCGGCCAACGCGCGGGCATCCATGAACCATGCGGATCTCAGCTCTTGGCTCGACACGTTGGGAGCATACGACGCTGCGAGCGCACGCGCACGAGCCGCGGTGCGTGTGTCCGAACGGTTTGACGTCCCCGCCCGGCGCTCCCAAGATGTTCCTCGCCACCATGTCCGCACTCAGCGAGCGAAGCAGAGCCGTCCTCCGCGCCGTCGTCGTGGAGTTCATCGAGTCCGGCGAGCCCGTCGGAAGCCGCACGCTCGCCGACAAGCACCTGCGCGACATCTCTCCGGCCACCATCCGCAACGTCCTCGCCGAGCTCGAAGAGGCTGGCTTCCTCTTCCAACCCCACACCTCCGCGGGACGTATCCCCACCGAGCAGGGGTTTCGCACCTTCGTGGACGGGCTCATGGACGTGCCGGATCTTCCCCTCCCCGATGAGGCCCGCATCCACGCCCTCGACGAGCTCCCGCCCGGTCAGGAGCTGCTGCGCGAGAGCGGCAAGGTGCTCTCCGAGCTGGCCGGTATCGCGTCGCTCGTCATCGCATCGCGCGGCGACGCGCGCGTGCTCGCGCAGGTCCACTTCATCCGCGCCCAGGACGGGCGCTCTCTGCTCGCGGTCCTGATGTTCCGCGACGGAACGGTCGAGACGCGGTTCGTGGCCGACGAGCCCAGGACGAGCGATACGGAGCTGCAGCGGGTGCACGAGTGCCTCGCCAGCGAGGTGATCGGTCACACCCTGAGAGAGGTGCGCGATCGCTTCGCCGCGCGTCTCGACGAGCACCGCCTCGAGATCGACGAGGTGAGCCGTCGCGCCTTCGAGCTGGCGATCCAGGCGACCGACGCGGTCCAGGACGAGCCTCTCGTGGTGATCCAGGGACAGGAGCGGCTCATCGATCAGCCGGACTTCGGCGACGTCACCCGGCTGCGCACGCTCGTGCACGCGCTGCGCGAGCAGAAGGGGTTGATCGGCCTGCTCGACAGGACGATCCGGGCGCGCACGGTGCAGGTGCTGGTGGGGCGCGAGGCGGGCCAGCTCGCCGACGGCGCTCTGAGCTTCGTGATCGCTCCCTTCACCGAGGGCGGCAAGCCGAGCGGGATGGTCGGAGTCGTGGGCCCCACGCGGATGAACTACCCGCGCATGGTCCCGCTCGTTTCGGCGACCGCACACGCGGTGTCGGCGGCGCACGACCGGGCCGCTCGCGCCGGGTTGAAGCGCATCGTTCGACGCCGCAAGTCCGGGGATCGCCGCTACTGAGCCGCCGCGCGAGCCTCTCCGCGCTGCCAGCGAACGTCGTCCTCCACCACCCAGTCGAACGCG
>JAKLDZ010000397.1 GCA_022703255.1 Myxococcota bacterium
TCCTCGTCGGACCAGGCGGTGATCCGCCCGTCGATGCGCCAGCCGTGATCTTGCGGCGCGCTGCGCACGACGGCGCGGGCGCGGTCGAGGGTGGCTCGGATCGACTCGGGATCGGAGTGGCAGAGGGCGGCGAGGCGCAGATGGGTTCCGGACACGACGGCATGGGCCTGGCCGCGCATGTCGGTCCAGACGCCGTCGAAGTCCGCGAGCACGGTGGGTCTTCGCATGGGGAGGGGCGAGGTATCCGCCGGTGAGGCGGGCGTCAAGTGCGCCGGGGCGGGATGGCGAGGCGGGCTCCGCGAGGGTCTGTTACGGAGCGACGCGGTAGGCCTGCCGGGGGCATCGACGCGAGGGCACCGCGGGAATCTGCTCGAGCAGCTTCGTGGCGCGGGCGATGGGATCGCTCGCGGCGTCCCGCGCAAGCGGCTTGCGCTCCTTGGGATCGGCTGCGAGATCGAACGCGCGCGTCTGACCATCGGACACGATCACCTTGAAACTCCCCATCACGACCGCGCGTCGAGGGGGGGAGCTCATCAGACCGGGCGCATCGACGATGACGGGTCGTTCTTCGGGCTGTGGCGAGGCCGGGTCCTTCAGCAAGGACTTCCCGCGCCACGAAGAGGGCGCCTGGATGCCGAGCATGTCGGCGATGGTCGGCGCGACGTCGATGAGGCTGCGGGGGGTCGAGATGGTGGCGGGCTTGTGGCCGGGGGCGCGCCACAGCAGCGGAACACGCGTCTCCTCGTCGTACATGTTCATGCCGTGACGCCACGTGCCATGCTCTCCGAAGGCCTCGCCGTGATCCGCGGTGACGAGGATCGCCGTCGAGGCAGCGAAGGGAGAGGCCTCGATCGCGCGGAGCAGTCGGCCGATGTGGAAGTCGGTGTAAGCGACCTCGCTGTCGTAGATGCTGCGGCCGCCATTCCCACTGGCGGGGAACCCCGGCTGGAGAACGTACTTGTCGTGGGGGTCCACGAAGTGCGCCCAGAGGAAGGCGGGTCGATCGGACGGCGCGCTGGAGAACATCTCGATGGCGAGCGTGGCCACATCCTCGCCGGTGACGGCGCCGTCGACGGCGCGTCGGCCGAGCACCTGGGGGATCGTGCGCCAGGATTCGAATCCGACACGGGGAGCGCCGCCGCCGCCGAAGTACGGATGGCCGTGCGCAGCGCCGGTCCACACGCCGCGTTCCGAGAGCGTCTGCGCGAGGCCGTTGGTGACGTCGAGCCCGGCGAGCGGACAATCATCGCGCCCCATTTCGGTCGGGTATCGGGAGGCGAGCAGTGCGCCCAGACTGGGACCGGTGGTGTTGGCGAGGGACCATGCTCGCTCGTAGACGACGCCGCTTTTGGCGAGAGCGGAGAGGTTCGGGGTGCTTGCTGCGGGGTAGTTGGTCCAGGGCTGATCGCCGCGGAGAGCGTCGACGGTGACGAGTACGACGCGAGAGATGGCAGGGGCGGCGGGCTTCTCCGGTGTCGCGGAGGAGGGGGCAGGAGCGATCGAAGCCGAGGGGACGGAGGCGGACAGCGCGGTCTCGGGGCGCGTTGCGAGGTCCTCCGTGCCGCAGTTGCAGGCGGGGAGAGCGGCCGGAGCGAGGAGGGCGGCTGCGCAGAAGCATGCCGGCGCGTGGCGGCGCGCGGCCGATTTCGGGCTGCGAGAGGAGGGCGGAGGCATCTGGGATGGGACAAGGTCTGCCGCGATTTCGCGAGCAGATCAAGGGTTGCGAATCAGCGACCACACCGTGGCCAGGATGATCAAGCCGAGGGCGACGAATCCGAGAATCGCAGCGGCGTTGCGCGAAGCGAACGACTCATCGGTGTCGGGCTTACGAGGGTCGGGGTTGGAGGGCGAAGGCATGGGGGTACCTCGATTCCGAGAGGAGTGGAGTGGCCCGCAGCGGAGGTGGATGAGACGTATCCGGAAGACGGGGCTCGGAATCGAGGAGGAGCAGTAGTCGTGCCAGGGGGCGGCACGTGGGCTGCAAGCACCCGTTGCGGCGCGGCGAAACCTTGCGCGCCCGGGCCCTGGTGGTCCGGTTGGCTCCAGTCAACTCTCCTCGATGAAGAGCCGGGTTTCGCCGTGCCACCTACTCCGCAGACGGGGGGCGTGAGCCCGTCGAAGCGGGTGTTGGAAAACGCCACATGCCGCAGGACCCTACCGTGCTAGAGCGCAGGGGGACCGCGCGATGAAGATCTTCCACAAGCTCACGCTGACGTTGCTGGGGTCCGTGCTCGCAGCGCTCGCTCTCAACGCCCACTCGGCGGTGAGAACCGAGATCGTGCGCTTCGAGAAGGAGATCGGAGAGCACCAGGCGGTCATCGGCACGGCGCTGCGCCCTGCCGTGCTCGACGTGTGGCGTTCCGATGGGCCGGAGCGGGCGCTGCAGATCGTCGACCAGGCGGACAAGAACATGCGCCACGTCCTGATCCGGTGGGTGTGGCTCGGTCCGACGGACCCGAAGACGCGTCCGGCGATCGCAGCGGATCGGTTCGGCGAGATTGTGGGTTCGACAGGATTGACGTGGATCGACACGAGTGTCGGGCCGCACGGAAGGCTGTACACGTATGTTCCGGTGAAGCTGTCGGACGGGCGCGATGGCGCCATCGAGGTGTCGCAGCCGCTGGATCGGGAGAGCCAGGTGCGCGAGGCGGCGATGCACCGCGCGCTGCTGACGGCGATGCTCGTTGCGGCGGTCTCGGCGTTGGTGACGACAGCCCTGGGCAACTGGTTGATCGGACGCCCGATGCGGCGTCTGGTGGAGCAGGCACGGCGCACGGGCAGCGGCGACCTTTCGTATCGAATCCACGTGAAGGCGCGTGACGAGATGGGGGAGCTTGCCGCGGAGATGAACCGGATGTGCGAGAGCCTCGCAGCGGCGCAGGCGAGTGTCGAGCGCGAGTCCGAGGCGAGACTGCAGGCGACGGATGCGCTGCGCCACGCGGACCGTGTAGCCACGGTGGGGAGGCTCGCGGCAGGCATGGCGCACGAGCTCGGGACGCCGTTGAACGTGGTCGCTGCGCGCGCCAAGCAGATCGCTGCGGGCTCGACGACCCCGGAAGCCACCCGGGAGAACGCCAGGATCATCGCGGACCAGGTCGAGCGCATGTCGCGGATCATGCGTCAGCTCCTGGACTTCGCGCGCAAGCGCGAGCTGCAGAGCGTGTCGACCGATCTGCGCTCGATTCTCAAGCGCGCCGCGGCCTTCCTCTCTCCCTTGGCGCGCAAGCGCGGTCTCGACCTCCGTGTCGTCAACCCGCCAGAGCCCATCGTGGCGCGAATCGACGTCGCGCAGATGGACCAGGTCGTGACGAACCTGGTGATGAACGCGATCCACGCCAGCCCCGAGGGCAAGCGCGTCAGCGTGGAGCTCTCGCAGGCCGTGGGGCAGTACCCAGCGGCAGAGGCCAAGACCTCCGTGCCGTGCGTTCGTATCGACGTCACGGACGAGGGAAGCGGGATCGAGCAGGAGAACCTTCGTCAGATTTTCGATCCCTTCTTCACCACCAAGCCGATCGGGGAAGGAACGGGGTTGGGGCTCTCGGTCGCCTACGGAATCGTCAAGGACCACGGTGGTTGGATCGACGTGGACAGCGAGCCGGGCAGGGGAAGCCGCTTCACGGTGTGGCTCCCCACGGAGGTCTCATGAAGTATCGGATTCTGGTTGTCGATGACGAGAAGGAGATGTGCGAGGTCATCGACGAGGAGCTCGAACGACGCGGCTATGAGACCGATTGGCTGCTGAGCGCCGACGAGGCGTTCGTGCGACTTGGCAGCCAGGACTACGACGTCGTGGTCACCGACTTGAACATGCGGGGCATGAACGGGGTGGAGCTGTGTGATCGGATCGTGCGCAATCGACCGGACATCCCGGTCATCGTGGTGACGGGGTTCGGGAGTCTGGAGACGGCGATTGCCACGTTGCGGGCCGGTGCGTTCGACTTCCTCACCAAGCCCTTCGACATGGAGGAGCTGTCGATCGCGGTGGAAAGGGCGATCCAGCACAAGGAGCTCCGCGCGGAGGTCAAGCGGCTCAGGGAGGCGGTGTCGCCGGACCGCGGACGCGGAGAGATGCTCGGCACGAGCGCGGCGATGCGGACCGTCCACGAGCTGGTGGACCGCGTGGCTCACACCGAGGCAACGGTCTTGATCACGGGCGAGACGGGGACTGGCAAGGAGCTGGTGGCGCGGGCGATCCACGACCGGAGCCTGCGCGCGAGCGGTCCCCTCGTCACGCTCAACTGCTCCGCGGTGCCGGAGCCGTTGCTCGAGAGCGAGCTGTTCGGGCACGTGCGGGGCGCCTTCACCGATGCACGGTCGGAGCGCAAGGGGCTGTTCGCGGAAGCGCACCGCGGCACGCTGTTCCTCGACGAGATCGGAGAGATGCCGTTGGCCATGCAGGCCAAGCTGTTGCGCGCGATCGACTCGCGCGTCATCCGGCCCGTGGGCGGCAACTCCGAGGTCTCCGTCGATGTCCGCGTGGTCGCGGCGACCCACCGCGATCTGCTCACGGCCGTCGAGGATGGGCTGTTCCGCGAAGACCTGTACTACCGCGTGAACGTGGTCCGCGTGGAGCTACCGCCGCTGCGCGTCCGCGGCAACGACATCCTGGTCATCGCGCAGGCGATGCTCCAGAGGTTTGCCACGCAGTGCAACAAGCCCGTCACTCGCCTCTCCCCCGCGGTCGCCGAGCGGCTCCTGGCCTACTCCTGGCCCGGCAACATCCGCGAGCTGCGCAACTGCGTCGAGAGAGCTGTCGCGCTCGCCCGTTTCGAAGAGCTCGTGGTCGAGGACCTGCCGGAGCAGATCCGTCAGTACAAGTCCTCGCACGTGCTGGTTGCGGCCGACGATCCGGAGCAGCTCGTGCCGCTGGTGGAGGTCGAGAAGCGCTATATCCAACGGGTGATGGAGGCGGTCGACGGCAACAAGCGACAGGCCGCGCGGATCCTCGGGCTGGACCGCACCACGCTGTACCGGAAGCTCGAGCGCTACGGGCTGGCCGCCGACGGTAAATCCTAAGGCACTCTTGACGTCCGACTCCCGAACGGTCAGCTTGCGCTGGCTTGAGAGCGCTTCCCAAGATCTGCCTGAACATCCTGCTGCTCGTCGCCCTCGTGTGCGCCGGGCTCGCCGGGTATCCAAGGCATGTCGCTCCCAACGCGCCCTGTCAGCCTGCGAGCGTCCGCGGTCCCCAGGAGCATGACTACGAGTGTCTGGTCGCCCGGCGCTCGGTGCCTTCGGACTTCACCCCATCGGACGAGCAGCTCCCGCTCGTGGGGGTCCTGCCGTCGAGCACGGGCCTCGCCGCCGCCTCGTCCCGGCTCATCGCGCACGGTGCGTCGCGAGTCTTTCGTCTCTCGTCCCTGCTCCCGCTCTCGCGCCCCCGCGCGCGGGCCCCTCCTGCCCACGCGTAACACCGTTCCTCGTTGGAAGAGTGTCTGTGGGATTCAACTCAGGAGGGCCGAATCATGGCCGAAGAGCACAATAGCGATCTCGCGAAGAGCGATCCGAAGACTCCGGGCGTGCCGGAGCCGACGAAGGGCAAAAGCATCTTCGGCGAGGATGTGGATACCTGGAAGATCGGCGTGGGGGCATCGAAGAACACCTTTATCGACCGCCAGAACCCCTTCCGGGCCTTGTGGTCGGGAGCGGAACAGACGTG
>JAKLDZ010000398.1 GCA_022703255.1 Myxococcota bacterium
GCCAAGCTCCTCGGCTTCGGCGGCACCAAGACTCCTACGCAGCAGAACTTCCTCGATGCGAAGGTCGCCTACTCCCAGGCGGAAGGGCTGCAGTCCCGGCTCTCCCGCAGGGAAGACAATCACTACCCACCGGCGACCAAGGGCGGCGTCGCCGTCCAGTGCCGCGACCTCACCGCCGACGAGCAGAAGGCCTTCCCCGATCGCTGCGTCGGCCCCGTCAAGATCCAGCCGCTCATCGAAGACGCTCTCAACGACGGGACGCTCGGCACCGAGCCGGAGCTCAATGCGACGCGGGTCGAGGCCGGCCTGCTCTGGTTCCTGATGATCTCGGTTCACAAGGAGACCGACACCTGCGGCTCCTCGGCCCTGGCCGATTGCGATTCCGCTACTGCCTACTTCGCCGGAAAGCAGAGCCGCGAAGACCCGCTCGGATTCGGCCGCTACGTCAAGGCCCGCAGCCCCCAGGCCTATGACCGCGGATGGGACGCGCTGCTCGCTGCTCGCTGCTGGCGCGACCTCGATTCCGCCCTCCCCGCCACCGACACCACGATGTGGCACAACGTCCTGTCCCAGCTCGACCACGCCATCCTGCGCGGATTCGCCCTCATCGTCCGCGACCGCCTCCAGAACGTCACATCCTGCCCCCTCGCCTTCGAGAGCGTTCGCATCCTCGGCCCGGTGCTCGACCGCGCCGCCAGGGAGAAGGATCCCACGAAGGCTGCGACGCTCCTCGCGGAGGTCTCCAAGACCGATGCTTCCCAGGTGAATGTCGCGACGGCCACGACCGCGCTCGACGCCCTGTTCGACTGTCCTTGAGCTCCGCATCGAATCGACCGGATCGCCTGCACTTTCGCCCTCCTGACGCCCTGACGGACGCCTGGCGCCTGCTGCGCGCGGCTGCCCTCTCGCCCGTTGTCGTGGAGACGGCCGGCGTAGTAGCCTGCGGGGCCATGGACGCCATGGGGATCGATGTCATCTTCGCGGGAGGCCGCACCGAGTGGCAGGCGGGCGAGGAGCTCGAGGCCGAGGTCCGCCTGCGTGCTTCTCCGGACGAGAAGATCGGCCCGGTCGAGATCTCCGTGCTATGGCAGACCGAGGGCAAGGGGAACACGGACAGCGATATCGCATGGTTCGGCCGATTCGAGGACGACGGGTCCGTGGAGCGGAGGATTCCTCTGCGTGTGCCCCTTCCCCTGCTGCCTCGCACGTACCTCGGTGTGAATCTGAAGATCCTGTGGCTCGTTCGCGTGCGATGCCTCTGGGCCCTCGGCAATGACCTCGTGCTCGACTACCCCTTCACCGTGCGTTAGGCCTCGCGGCTCCGGCGCAGCGGCGAACCCGTTCTCCTCCTCGCGAGGGGCTCCCGGCGTCGTGCCTCTGGTGGGACACTCCGCTCCCGAGCTCTGCGATCGTCTCGCCCGTCTCGGAGGCATCGCCCAGGTCACGGGTCCTCACGGCGCGGGCAAGTCCACGCTCCTCGCTCACCTCTCCCGGGAGCTCCGCGCCCGCGGAGAATCACCGCGCATCGTACGCGCCTCCCGCAGCACCTGGCCTCTGCCGACTCGATGCTCGGTCCTCGTCGTCGACGAGGCCGACACGCTCCCGTCGTGGAAGAGAGCAGCGCTTCGCCTCGCCTGCCGCCTGTCCGGCACCGGCCTGCTTCTGTGTGTCCACGCCGACGCGGGACTGCCCACGCTGGTGCGCATGGACGCCGGCCTGTCCACGGCGCGGGGAGTCGTCGAACACCTGTGCAGCGGATGGGCCGTGCGCGTTCCGCGCGACGATGAGCTGGCCGGTCTGCTCGCGCGCCACGAGGGCAATCTTCGAAGTGTGTTGTTCACGTTGTACGACTGGTACGAGCAGGGACGGCTCTGCGTGGAGACGGGCGAATGAGCAAGAACAGCAGATTGAACTTCAGCACGGGCTCGGGATTGGTGTTCCCGCTGTTCTTCCTCGGCGTGGTGGTCTGGTTCACCAAGGACGTCGCCCGCTCGATGCTCATCACCCCCTGGACCGATGCCCTCGCCGGGAATTCCTCCTTCGCTCAACCCATCATCGTCACCGTCTTCGCGCTCGTGTTCTTGAGCGTCCCGATCGGCATGATGATCCGGAGCGTGCGCAAGCTGCGCACGTCCAACGAAGCGCAGTCCGCAGGACGCCTGCAGGCCGCTCTTGCGGCGGCGCCCCCGGTGGTGCAGGCGATGGGCTATCGCTCGGCGCCGACGGGCGACGCCCTGGCGCGGTATCGGCCGACGCTCTCCGTGCTCCCCCTCCCTGCGCTCACGACCACGCACGGGAAGAACCTGCCGTTCGCATTGAGCACCACCGTGGCCGGCGCGAAGAAGCGCCCCAAGAAGAACCTCGTCATCGGAATCGGAATGCTCGCCCTCCTCGTCCCGTGGACCTTCGCCGGCACAGGCGAATCCGCGGGCAGTCTCTTCGTCTCCCTCCCCATCCTCGCAGTGTCCATCGCCATTCTCTGGCCTTGGATTCGCCCGCTGCTCTCTGGCGCCTTGCGCGATCCCACCGTCGAGATCGACCGCGAGTACGTCGTCGCCGGCCAGCCCTTCCGCGTCTTCGTGCTCCAGCCCGGCCCTGCCCGCGTCGTTCGATTCAACGTCCAACTCGTGTGCACCGAGCACGT
This sequence comes from Myxococcota bacterium, assembly GCA_022703255.1. Taxonomy (GTDB): domain Bacteria; phylum Myxococcota_A; class Polyangia; order Polyangiales; family Polyangiaceae; genus JACRCQ01. The sequence goes on from JAKLDZ010000398.1 coordinate 2,645, forward strand.
GACCTACACCCAGGGAACGAACACGTACCACGATGACCATCTGGTCTGCTCGCTCCCGCTGGGCGAGGAGATCGGCCTCGAGATCGCCAAGGGCCAGCCCTTCACGCGCACCTACGATGCGCTGGTCCCCGCGGATTCGATGCACTCGTTCCACGCGTCGAACAACCAGATCGACTGGGGGATCCGAGTCGAGGCCGAAATCGACAACTGGCCCGATGTCAAGCAGACCTTCACGGTCGGCGTCCTCCCCGCGAGCTGAGAGGGTATCCCGTCGAGCCACCAGCTCCTGCGTGCGCGGAAGTCGCGCGCTTCCCCGTGGAGAATCCCGCGCTCAAATGCCATGGTGCGCTCATGATCGCGTCGCGCCGTGCCCTGCTCGCATCCCTCCTCGGCGCCCTTGCGCTCCTCGGGTGCGACGACGGCGCACCTCCCTCCTCCACCACGCGAAGCGAACCGTGGACCGCGGACCCCGCGGTGTTGAGGATCGCCGGAACCGGCACGGGCATCCCGCTCGTCGCCCGGCTCGCCGATGCCTGGAACGCACGCAGCGTCGGCCTGCCCGTGGTGGTCGAGCCGAGTGTGGGCTCCACCGGCGGAATCCGCGCAGCGCGCGACGGCGCCGTGGACCTGGGACTCTCCGCACGCCCGCTCTCGCCGTCCGAGCAAGGGGAGGGGCTGCGCGCGCTCCCCCTCGCACGGGATGCAGTCGTCGTCGCCGTCCACCCCGCAACACGCGTGCGCGACATCTCGTCGGCAGCCCTCGTCGAGCTGCTCGCCGGGAGATCGTCGCGCTTCGCCGACGGCACCCCTGCCACCGTGCTGCTGCGCGATCGCGACGACACGGCCCACTCCGCGCTCGAGCGCATGATCCCGGCATTGCATCCGGCGCGCGAGCAGGCGTACGCGCACAAGCGTTTCCGCGTGCTGCTTCACGACGATGCGATGGGCGAGGCGATCTCCTCGACGCCCGGCGCTCTCGGTCCGTTCAGCCTCGGCGCGATCGTGGCGAGCCGGCTCCCCCTCGAGGTGCTCGCCATCGACGGTGTCCGCCCCACGCTGGCCGCTCTCGAGGAAGGACGATGGCCCGCGGCGCGCGACCTTTCGTTCGTGGTACGAACGGATCGAGAAGCCCGCGTGGCGCCCTTCTTGTCGTTCGTAGCCGGTGCCGACGGACAGCGGATGATCCGTGAGGCCGGCTATCTCCCCGTGCCGCCATGACCCCCCTACGGCTCACGACCTGGTTCCGCAAGCGGATGCTCATCGTGGTCGTCCTCGCCATGGGCACGGCCTGGGTCACGTTGACGGCCGGCTCCTACGCGCAGGCGCATCGCGAGTCGGTGTTGCTCTGTCGCGGCGAGGCCGCTCACATCGGCGGGATGGTCGCAGAAGCGATCCGGCAGCGACCGCTGCTGTGGCGCTATGACTCCGCGAAGCTCGCAGACCGGATCCTCGAGCTGTCCGCCGCGGAACGCTCCTCCATCGTCGTGCGCGACTCGCTCCACGCACCGGTCGTGACCGTCGGGCCACCCCTGACGCCGACGCGGGCAATCTGGGGCAGGTCCGACGTCCTCGTGGGCGGCGAAGTGAAGGCCCGGGTCTGGGTGGGACAGGACGCCGCGCCGCTGCGCTGGCGCTCGCTCGCCGTCGCTTCGATCTCCGCCCTGGTCGCGTTTCTGCTCGGCGCGCTGCTGTTCTTCCTTCCGGTCCGAACCATCCGAATCGGGGAGCGGCGCATCGCGTCGCTCCTGTCCCAGCTCGCCGTCAGCTGGCGTGAAGAGGAGCGCCTCAGGATCGCCAATGAGCTGCACGACGGCGCCGGGCAGGCGCTCACGGCGGCGCGCCTGCACCTGTCGGCCCTGAAGCGGCACGCCACGCCCGAGGTCGCGGAGCGATTGCTGCCGATCACGACCCACATCGACGAGGCCATCGAGGAGGTGCGGCGCTCCACCTGCGCGCTCGTTCCACCCGCCCTCGCGGACCTCGGCCTTCGCGGCGCCATCGAGCGTCATTGCGAGGCTTTCGCCGGCGCCAGCGGCCTCGCCATCTCGTGCGACATCGACCCTTCGATTCCGTCGGCTGGGAGCCACGTCGAAACAGCCTGCTACCGCATCGTCCAGGAAGCCCTCACCAACGTCGCACGACACGCACAGGCCGATCGCGTGTCGGTCCGACTCGAGCTCTCCGAGGATGCCCTGCACTTGTGCGTCGAAGACGACGGCACCGGCATGGCGACCCGTGAAGCAAGTACCGAGGGGGTCGGACTGGCGTCCATTCGTGCACGCGCAGAGAGTCTCGGCGGGGAGCTCTCGATTCACAGCAGCTCCGCCGGCACCCGCCTCGACGTCGTCCTGCCGCTGCCTCCTGCCGCGGATTGATCACGCGTCGGGTTGTGGCGAGCACGGCACGATCGTATCCTCCACGGGTGCCTGCGAGAACCCGCCTCAATCTGTTGCTCCCCTGCCTGCTGCTGACCGCTTGCTCCCAGGTCCTCGGCTACGGCGACATCACCTTCGGAGAAGGCGATGGACCGGTAGACGGGAGCGTGTTGCCTGATTCGTCGCAGGGCGGGTCCGACGCTCAAGCGCCCGACAGCTCACTCGACGGAGCATCGGATGGCGCCTCGGGAGCTGGAGGCTCGGTGTCCGACGGAAGCGCGGAGGACGGGAGCGTCGCAGAGGGCGGCGAGACGGACGGCGGGGAGACCGACGGGGCGGGGGGCGGAGACGGCGCGGTCGGCGACGATTCGGGAACGGGTGGAGGTGGGGCAGCGGGCAGCTCGGGCGCTGGAGGTGCCGCGGGCTCGAGCGGGAGCTCGGGGGCCGATGGTGGCGTGCCGGTGACGTGCAACGACGCGGTCTGCGGCGCTGGCGAGGACTGCTACAACTGCGCCGCGGACTGCCCGTGTGGAGCCAACACCTACTGCACCTTCGCCAGCCCCCCGGGGGCATGGGTCTGCAAGTAACTGCGCCGCCCCGTGCGCGTGCTAGCTTCCCGCAGATGATTCGTGTCGCCG
>JAKLDZ010000399.1 GCA_022703255.1 Myxococcota bacterium
GAGGGCTGAGGGCTGAGGGCTGAGGGCTGAGGGCTGAGGGCTGAGGGGCCAGAGGATGCAGGTCCACGCCAGGCAAAACAATTAGATGCGCCGGCCCTGGAAGCTGGAGCGGGGGAACGATGCCCGCAAGCGGCGGGGGAAGTGAAGGTGTTCAGGTCGGGGCTTCGCGGGGAGAGGGGCGTGTGGTAGCGTCGGTCTGTGAGTTCGTTGCCCCGGGACGACGAAGAACGCACCGGCATGTTCAGCATCGAGGAGATGCTGCAGCAGGCGAGGCGCGATGAGCGACGGCTGACGGCCACGCTGACGTGTCTGTCGGGCCGTGCGATGGGCAAGGTGTATCGGCTGACGGACGGCACGGCGGTGGTGGGGCGCTCGGAGCTGGCGTTCATCCAGATCGAGGACGACGGGATATCGCGGCGTCACGCGGAGGTGACGCACGTGGATGGCGCCTGGGTGTTGAAGGACTTGGGCTCGACGAACGGCACGATGCACAACGGCGTGCGCGTGACGGAGCCGGTGGTGTTGAAGGACGGGGATCGGATTCGTCTGGGTCCGACGACGGCGTTGCGGTTCGACTTCCAGGACGAGCTGGAAGAGCAGATGCAGTCGCGGCTGTACGACATGGCGACGCGAGACCCGCTGACCGGCGCGTACAACCGCAGGTTTTTCCACGACCGTCTCGGGGCCGAGTGGGCATGGGCCATTCGCCACCGGCGACCCTGCACGCTGGTCGCGATGGACATCGATCACTTCAAGCAGATCAACGACACCTACGGGCACGCGGCGGGAGACGAAGTCCTCAAGACCCTGGTGGGCGTGGTGCTCCGGACGATCCGCAAGGAGGATCTGTTCGCGCGCGTGGGGGGCGAGGAGTTCACGCTGCTGGCGCGGGCCACCACCCTGGCCGAAGGGTTGGTGCTCGGCGAGCGTGTGCGGTCCGCGGTGGAGCGCCAGGTGTTCTCCGCCGACGGGCACGTCATCGGGGTCACCTTGTCCCTGGGAGTGGCGACCTCGGCAGACCCGTCGGTGGAGACGCCGGATCACCTGCTCATGCGCGCCGACGAGTGGCTCTACGCCGCGAAGCAGAACGGTCGCAACCGGGTCGAGTACGCGCGGTAGCCGCTGCTGCCGCGTGGATGCGGCGAGAGAGCGCAACGGAGGGGCTCACAATCCGCGGGTAGCCTGTCGGCCGACGACACGGCCGAGGACGACGACGTAGGCGGACAGGTCGTGGGAGACGCCGCGGGCGATGCGCAGGTAGATCTTGGACATGGGCCAGGCGAGCACCGAGCCCGCGAGCACGACCCTGTACAGGTGGCGGTCGTGGGGTTCGGAGGGGTCGACCTCCCACTGGCCGGAGTAGACCGAGACCAGCACCTCGCCGAGGACTGCCCCCAGCAGGTAGATCTGCTTCTCGTGTTCTTCGGTGGGGATCCAGGGCCAGGGGAGTCCCGGGGGCCAGACGCCGATGAGCGGAAGGGCCCGCGTCATGTAGCGCTCGATCGCGTCGATGTCGGTCAGCGAAAACGTACCGACCCTGTGGGAGCCCCCGGAAAACTCGGCTCCTTCGCTCGAGCTCCAGAAGTCCTCGGCGACGGAGCGGATGTTGATCGGAACCGGCAAGGACATCGGAGTCCCGGTGTCGATGACGCAGATCGGGCCCGCGTCGAGATCCCTGCGCTGTACGGAGAGCGGCGATCGCTGCGTGGTGCGACGGCCCTGGATGATCGGGACCGTCTGCGCATCGAGGTCGACGTACTGCTGACGGTCGCTGGTCGTCTGGCGCGTGACGGAGCGAGGCGGACGCTGCATGTGGGCGGTGGCGGCGCGATCGAAGCTCTCGACGAGTCCGGGGCCACGGCCTCGAACGAACGACGCGGCGATGAGCAGGGGGCGGACGGAGGCGCCGGAGGGGAGCACGGCCTTGCAGGCGCCGTCTTCCGCGGGGGCATCCACGGCCCGCGCATCCGACTCCTTCATCAGCACCGCGAGCAGGAATGCGGCAGCAGAGGTTGTGGCGGCGCGCTCGGCCGGCGTGACGGTTCCGCGCCCGTTGCGATACGGCTCCAGACGCTCCTCGATGAGGATCAGTCCGCTTCGATCGAGCGGGACGGGGCCGGAAGACAGGGGAGTTCGCCCCTCGACGACGCGTTCGGCGAGATCGAGGAGCATGAGCGCGGTGGAGTCGGCGGCGCCGGAGGATTCGACCTGGTGAGTCCGCGCGTACTTGAACCAATGCCGCTGCACCTCGACAGGCGGAGGGATCGCGATGGCGGTGCGCGAGGGGCGGTGACGGTAGTCCGTGGAGAGCGGGCCGGGGCGCTCGGAAGCGATCGGCGGCGCGGGGGTCGGTCGAATCGGGGGCGGCGTCGGCACGCGAGAGCGGGGGACGTCGCCGGTGCGTGCCCGCTCGGCGCGGAGACCGGAGAACGGCTCATGGTCGGCGGTTCTCGGGGGAGACAGCGCGGCGGCGGGGATGGACGGAGGGGGCGGCAGGTTCCCTGCAGGGGAGAAGTCGATGGTTTCGACGGCCGGGAGCTCGTCCGTCCTGGCGACGGCACCGGGCGCTGGAGTGGGACGTGTACCCGCGGAGGCGATCATCGCGGGCGTCGGGGGCGCGAAGCCCGGGTTGGTGCCGACGAGGGGGGGGAGGGCCGCGGGAGGACGGCTGAGGTGGGAGGGCGGAGGCGCGGGCGTGGGGGTGCGGTTGTCGTCGCGGTTCGGGGCCGCGGAAGGGGGCCGGGGCGACAGTTCGTGACCCGAATCACCGGCAACCTCCGCCGTTCGCTCGAACGCGACCGTCTCGCTGCGTCCCATCTGGGCAGGGGAAGGGGTGGGGACGAACACCGCGGCAGGTCTCCGCTCCTCGCCCGGAGCAGGCGGCGGGAGGGCTGCACCATCGGGCTCGACGGACGGGGCGGGAGCAGCCGTCGGCTCGGGCGCCGCGGGCTCGGCGGAGGGGCCGTCGATCACTCGGCGTGCGCGCGCCAGCGCTCGCGGGTTGACCGCGTGGAGCGCCTCGCGAGCGAACACCTCGGCGCGTCCACGATCGCCCGTGCGGTCGTAGAGCCAGGCGAGCAGTGCGATGGCCTCGCTGAAGTCGGGTTGTTCGGCGACCAGGGCGGTGACCTCGCGAAGGAGCTCCTTGTCCGGGCGGATGCCGAAGGATGCGTCGAACAAGGCCTGCAGGTAACGGAACTCCGGGCGCCGACCGTACTTGTCGCGCGCCAGCACCAGCTGCCGGAAAGCAGCATCGTGGTCGTGTTCGTCGATGAGGGCTTCGACGACGAGTATCTCCTGGCCGAGTTGGATCTTCGCCACGATGTCATTCCCCGGGCATGCGCTGCTGGCATTGAAGCAAACCTGGAGGGTGCGACACAACTATTCGGTGTTTTCGCCAGCCGGTCGCGGTGGAGCCGTGCAGCGATCGGGGCATTCCCGCTCAGGGCATGGGGGGGGTTGCCACGCGCTTCAAGGCGCGCCAGAGCGCGTCCCTCCCCTCCCCTGTCTGGGCGGAGAAGCCGATGGTGGGCAGGCCGATGGCTTTGGATACGTTCGCCACGGCGGCGGCGGCCTGGGCCCGGGAGAGCTTGTCGAGCTTGGTGGCGACGGCGATCAGCTCGAGGGCGGGCTCGATGGTTCGGGCGCCCTGCACCCACTCGATGAGCTGGAGCTCCTCTTCCTCGGGGCCGCGGCGCGCATCGACGAGGATCACGAGCATGCGCAAGGATCTGCGCGAGGTGAGGTAGCCTTCGATGAGCGTGCCCCAGCTGACGCGTTCCTCGCGGGAGCGACGCGCGAAGCCGAAGCCGGGGAGGTCGACGAGGTGAACGGTCCAACCGTCGGACAGACGCGAGGCGAACACGTTGACCTGGCGGGTGCAGCCCGGGGTGGAGCTGGTGCGCACGAGGTTGCGTCGGCCGAGGAGTTGGTTGAGGAGGCTGGACTTGCCGACGTTGGAACGTCCGGCGAAGGCGATTTCTGGGGCTTCGCTTTCGGGAGCGGAGTTCCCGGGGGCCATGCCGTAGAGGAAGGAGGCGTCGACGACCTGAAAGGGGCTGGGCTTCACGGGGGGGGAGCGTAGAGGGTAACCGGGATGGTGGCCAGGGGGCTGGAACGTGTTGAGGCGCCGACCGGAAGCGACTACGGCTGTGCGCGGCATGCGTGTACGAGTTCTTGCAGCAACGTTGACGGCGACCGCTCTCCTCACTCTCGCGGCGTGTACGCCGTCGAAGCCGCCCGATAGCGGCGAGGCTCTGCAGTACACGGAGCACGCGCGCCTCGCCTACCAGCAGGCGCTGCAGACCTTCTTCGACAAGGACTGGGAGGCGGCGACCGAGCAGTTCAAGGAGATCAAGCGCAAGTACGGGCAGAGCCGGTACGGGCGCCTGGCGGAGCTTCGCCTCGCCGACATCGCGTTCGAGCAGGACAAGCTGGCCGAAGCGGTCGGCGCCTACAAGGGTTTCGTGCAGGCGCACCGCAACGATCCGGACGTGAGCTACGCGCAGTACCGGGTGTGCAAGGCGCTGTTTCTGCAGGTCAGCGAGGCGCTGCTGCTGCCGCCGCAGGAGGAGCGGGACCAGGCCAACGTGCGCGAGGCCTACATCGAGCTGCGTCGCTTCCGCAAGGAGCACCCGCAGAGCAAGCACACGCCGGAGATCGCCTACATGCTCGAGACGGTCACGGGGCGGTTGGTGCGCCACGAGCTGTATGTGGCGCGCTTCTACCTGAACGAGGACAACTTCGAGGCGGCGGTGAGCCGGGTGCAGTACGCGCTTCGCAACTTCGACGGGTCGGGGCTGGAGCCCGAGGCGATCGTGCTGCTCGGTGAGACCTACCTCAAGATGAAGAAGAACCAGGAGGCGCGCGAGGCGTTCCGCCGTGTGCTCGCTTCCTACCCCGAGAGCCCGTTCTCGACGCCTGCGAAGAAGTTTCTCCAGCACATGGATGCCACGGGAAGGTGAACATGGCCGAACCCACGCCCACAGCCGAGCTCAACGCCGTGCCGCCGACGGTGCTGGTGGTCGACGACGAGAAGAACATCCGGCTGACGCTGCGGATGGTGTTGACGGGAGAGGGGTATCAGGTGGTGGACGGGGCCACCGCGGAGGAGGGCCTCGCGGTGCTGGCGCGCTCGGACACGCCGGTGGATCTGGCGATTCTGGACGTGAAGCTGCCGGGGATGTCGGGGCTCGACATGCTCGAGCGGATCCGCAAGGACGACGCGACGCGCGAGTTGCCGGTGATCGTGATCAGCGGCCACGCGACGGTGCACGACGCGGTGCAGGCGATCAAGCTGGGTGCGAGCGACTTCTTCGAGAAGCCCTTGAACCGGGAGCGCGTCCTGGTCAGCGTGGGCAACGTGCTTCGAACGGCGCGCCTCGCGCGCACGGTCGAGGACATGCGCCAGCAGATCCAGGCGCGCTACGAGATGATCGGCACCAGCCCGGTCATGAAGAAGCTCTACACCGAGATCGATCGCGTCGCCCCGACCAAGGCCAGCGTGCTGATCACCGGCGAGAGCGGCACCGGCAAGGAGCTCGTCAGCCGCGCCATCCACCGCCTCAGCCCGCGCACCGAGATGCCCTTCGTCAAGGTCAACTGCGCGGCCATCCCCCGCGAGCTCATCGAGAGCGAGCTGTTCGGCCACGAGAA
>JAKLDZ010000004.1 GCA_022703255.1 Myxococcota bacterium
GGCGAGCTGTTCGGCCACGAGAAGGGCTCCTTCACCGGCGCGCAGTCGCGCAAGCGCGGGCTCTTCGCGCAGTCCCACGGCGGCACGCTCTTCCTCGACGAGATCGGCGACATGGACCTCACCGCCCAGGCCAAGGTGCTCCGCGCCCTGCAGTCCGGGGAAATCTCCCGCGTCGGCAGCGAGCACCTCATCCATGTCGACGTCCGCGTGCTCGCTGCGACCAACAAGGACCTCGGCAAGGAGGTCGCCGCTGGTCGCTTCCGCGAGGACCTGTACTTCCGCCTCAACGTCTTCCCGATCCGTTGCCCGTCCCTGCGCGAGCGTCTCGACGACGTCCGTCCCATGAGCGACGCGTTCGTGGAGGCGTTCTGCAGCGAGAACGGCCTGCGCACCAAGAAGATCGACCCCGTCGTGTACTCCGCCCTGCAGTCACGCAAGTGGCCCGGCAACGTCCGCGAGCTCAAGAACGTCATCGAGCGCGCCGCGATCCTCTCGTCGGACATCATCACCATCGCGGACCTGCCCGAGGATCCCCACGCCAACCCGTTCGAGGACGACGTCGCCGACTCCGAGCTCGACACCGGGACCGATCCGCACCTCTCCGCCCACGAGACGACTGCGTCGGAGCCTCCGCGCATGGACGGCCCCCCGCGGCTCACGCTGCGCGACTTCCGGGAGCAGGCGGAGCGCAAGTACATCGTGGAGACGCTGCGAGCGTTCGACTGGAACATCTCGAGGACGGCGATCGCGTTGGGAGTCGAGCGGACGAATCTGCACAAGAAGATCCGGGGCTACGGCATCGCACGCGGGGAGTAGTCGGCTTGCTCGTGAGCAGGCGGGGGACATGGCGCAGGCGGTGCACATCTTCGGACTGACGGGAGGCATTGCCTGCGGCAAGAGCACGGTGGCCGCGTGCTTCCGGGCGCGCGGCGTGGGTGTGGTGGACGCCGACCGCGAGGCGCGCCGCGTGGTCGAGCCGGGGAGCGAAGGGCTCGCGGAGATCGTGCGGGTCTTCGGGGAGGGCGTGCTGTCGCCCGACGGGACGCTCGATCGCAGGAAGCTCGGAGCGAGGGTATTCTCCGACGCGGCGGAGCGCCGCAAGCTCGAGGGGATCACGCACCCGCGAATCCGCGCCGCGTCGATGGAGCGCGCGAGGCAGCTCTCGGAGCTGGGGCACCGGCTCGTGGCCTATGAGGCGGCGCTGCTCGTGGAGGTGGGGCAGGCAGACGACTTCCGTCCGCTCGTGGTCGTGGTGGCAACGGAGGCGGAGCAGCTTGCCCGGCTGATGGCTCGCGACGGGATCGACGAAGCCCAGGCCCGTGCGCGCCTCGCGGCGCAGATGCCGGTTCGAGACAAGGTCGCCGTCGCCGACCACGTGATCGACACCTCGTGCGAGCTTGCGCAGGTCCGCGAAAGAGCCGAAGCCGTGCTCGAGCGGCTATGCGACGGCTTCGGCCTGGGGCGGGGCGACCTGGGACCGCGCTAGGGGTCAGTCGCGCGCAGGCCGCGCCCTCAGCAGCTCCTCGGCAGTCTGCAGGGAGGCCTGCGTGATGCGGGCTCCCGACAGCATGCGCGCCACCTCTCGCGTGCGCGCCTTGGCCGTGAGCCGTCGCACTTGCGAGGTCGCCACCTCGCCGTCCTGTGCCTTCTCCACCACGAAGTGAGCGTCGGCCAGAGCCGCAATCGGCGCCAGATGCGTGATGCAGAAGACCTGCCGGTGGCGTGCGATGTCCGCCAGCGCGCGACCGATGCACTCCGCGATCGCCCCCCCCACCCCGGTGTCCACCTCGTCGAATACGTGCAGCCCCGCGGGCCCGTTCGACGCGAGCACGCGCTTGAGGGCGAGCAGCGCGCGAGACAGTTCGCCACCCGATGCAATCTTCCGGAGCGGACGCGGCGGGATCCCCTTGTTCGGGGCGATCAGGAACTCCACTCGATCGATCCCGTCGCGAGAGAGCCGCGCCCCGTCCACTGCAAGCGGGTCCCGGGCACCGTCGAGCGGCGCCACGTCCACCACGACCTTGGCGCTCCCCATGCCGAGTGACGACAGCTCCGCGCCGATCGCCGCGCCGAGACGCCCCGCGGCGTTCTTGCGCTGATCGGACAACCGCCGGGCAGCCTCGGCCGCGGACGCCAGCCTGGCGCCGAGCTCTTCGCGCAGCCGCTGCAAATCGTCGTCGGCTCCCTGCAGCTCCTCGAGCTCCCGGGCGAGTCGCGCGCGCGCTTCGACGGCATCGGATTCGGTCGGGCCGTGCGTGCGCAGAAGTCGCTCGATGCGAAACAGGCGCTCCTCGACCTCGTCGAGCCGCTGGGGATCGTTCTGGATGTGCTCCACGTGCCGCGTCAGATCGCGCCCGGCCTCCTCGAGCGCGCCGAGCGCGGACTCCACCAGGGCCAGGGGCTGCCCGAACCAGGGGTCGAGCGAGGCCGAGCTGCCGAGGTCCGCCGCGATGCGACGCAGCTCGTCGCACAGGCTCGGATCGGACTCGGTGAGACGGCCAGCGGCCGACCGGGCGGCGTCGCCCAGACGAGCCGCGCTGCGCAGGCGGAGTCGCTCGGCCTTGAGCTCCTCCATCTCGCCGGCGCGCGGGGCGACGTCGTCGAGGTCCGCGAGCTGGAACCGCAGGAACGCATCCCGCTCCGAGCGCGTGCGGAGCCGCTGCTCCAGGGAAGCGACACGGGCGGCGGTCTCGTGGAGCGAGTCGTAGCAGCTCGCAACCTCGTGCTTGGGGGCGTCGAGACTCCCGAAGGCATCGAGGTAGGCGAGGTGGGTGGCCGGATCGGTGAGGGACACGCTCTCGTGTTGGGAGGCGATGTCGGCGAGATCGGGCGCGAGGGCGACGAGCTCGGCGGCCGTGCAGAGGCGGCCGTTGAGGTAGGTGCGGGAGCGTCCGGAAGCCTGGATGACGCGGCGGACGATCAGCTCGGAGCCTGACAGGACGCCGGAAGCTTCGAGGCGGTGCAGGACGGCGGGGGAATCGGAGATGTCGAACAGGGCCTCGACCTCGGCCTCGTCGGAGCCTGGCCGGATCTGGTCCGGGCTCGCGCGGCCGCCGAGCACGAGGTTCAGGGCTCCGACGATCACGGACTTGCCCGCGCCGGTTTCTCCGGTGAGGGCATTGAAGCCGGGCTCGAGGGTGATTTCGAGGCGGGACAGCAGCAGCAGGTCGCGAACGCGCAGCTCACAAAGCATGGGGCGCGCCAGAATTCGGGGGGACCGCGGCCAAGTCAAGGGGCAGCTTTGTTCGTGAAGCGGCGTCACGGATACGTCACGGCTTCTTGACGCGCGAGGTGCCGGGGAACTAGTGTCGCCTCGCGGCGGCGTTGTATCGGCTGATCCGGTCGCCGTCGGAAATACACCGAAGAACACTGGCCTTCCAACCCCGGCATCGTCCATGGCGGTTCGCAAAGCTCGCAAATCCCCCCCGAAACGACCCACGGCCAAAAAAGCGGCCCGGACCGCAACCAGGTCGAGCAAGCGCCCGAAGCCGGCGCGCGCGAAGGCCGAGAAGCCGCGCAAGAAGAAGCCCGCGGCGCCTGCGCGCAAGAAGCCCGCGGCGAAGCCGGCCAAGGCCAAGAAGAGCGCTCGCCCGAAGGCCAAGGCTCCGGTGCGCAAGGCCAAGGCTCCGGTGCGCAAGGCCAAGGCTCCGGTGCGCAAGGCCAAGGCTCCGGTGCGCAAGGCCAAGGCTCCGACGCGCGTCACGCGGAAGCCGACCCGAGCTCCCGCTCGCGGGAAGAAGCCGCTGGCTGCGCGCAAGCCGCAGCGCCTCGCGGACCTGCGGGAAGAGCGCCGCAAGCGACGTCTCGCGGAGAAGGAGTCGCGCCGCGCGCAGAAGCTCAAGGCCGAGAAGCTCAAGGCCGAGAAGAGACTGAAGGCCGAGAGGCTCAAGGCCGAGCAGAGGCTCAAGGCCGAGAAGAAGCTCAAGGCCGAGAGGATCCTGGCCGAGAAGAGGGTCAGGGCCGAGCGGATCAAGGCCGAGAAGAAAGCCCGGATCGACAGGATCAAGGCCGAGAAGAAGGCCAAGGTCGAGAAGCTCAAGGCAGACAAGCAGGCCAAGGTCGAGAAGCTCAAGGCCGACAAGCAGCGCGAGGCCGAGAAGCGCGAGGCCGAACGGCAGCAGGCCACTGCCTCCAAGAAGGCCGAGCAGGCTTCGCGCGAGAAGGACAAGGCCGGACCGTCGTCCCTGCAGCGCCCCTCCCGTCCGGGCGCCCTGTTGGACCGCAAGTCAACCCCCGGCGCCGCCAAGACACCGTCCGGGAAAACCGCGCCGCCGCCGAAGGGCGGATCGGGTGCACCGCCGCGCCGCGAGTCGGAACGTCCGACGACGGGCAAGTCGCAGCCCCCCGGTCGGATGCGTGCACCGTTGATGCGCGCGCCCGCGGTCGTGATTCCGAAGGAGCCGCCGCGACCGCCGATCGAGGAGCGGGCGACCACGGTGGAGAAGCGCCTGCAGGAGCAGCCACCGGAGGTTCTCCGGGAGTACGAGGAGCGGCTGTTCATGTCGTGGATCCACCACGACAGCGCGCTGGAAGGTGTGGTGTACACGTTCCAGGAGCTGCAGATGGCCGTGGACCCGGCGATCACGGTGGTGCCGGACTCCAGCATCCAGCCGATCTGCGACGAGATCCGGCGTCACAAGCAGGCGATCGACTTCGTGCGAGAGCAGGCGAAGCTCAAGGAGCCGGTGAGCGCCGATCTGGTCAAGCGGATCTACCTGTTGCTGCACCCGGAAGAGGGGGATCTGAAGACGGTCAAGTACCGCAAGGACATCCCGCAGCACCGTCTGTACTTCCACGAGTACGCGGCGCCCGACAAGATCGCGTACGGGGTGCGGCAGGTGGTGGAGTGGATCAACGATCCGGAGACGGCGCGGACGCGCGGTGCGCTGCGGATCGCGGCGCGAGCGCACTACGACTTCATCCGCATCTTCCCCTTCCAGAGCGACAGCGGGAAGGTGGCGCGGCTGCTGATGAACTACGTGCTGATGCTCGCGGGGTTCCCGCCGGCGATCATCCATTCGACGGAGCGGCAGCGCTACTACGAGGCGTTGAAGGGCTCTCCGTTGGCGATCCTCCACATGGTGACCGAAGCGCTCGAGAACTCGGTGGCGAGCATCGAGAAGTTCCTCAACGAGCGCGCGACCCGCGTCCGCTCATTCGTCTCCTGACACCTCTTCCCTGCACGTGTCCGCGTGGAAAACAGTCACCGACCCCACGGAACGCTTGACAAGTAGTCCCCATTGCGTCAGGTTCTGCCCCCTTCCCGGCGGACCCCGCCGGCAACCAGGATCACGAAATATGGCTCGCAGCGAAATCACCGGTAAGCGCCGCCTCCTGGCGAACAACGTCTCGCACTCGAACATCAAGACCAAGCGTTGGCAGATGGCCAACGTGCAGGAGCGGAGGCTCTGGGTGCCCGAGCTCAATCGCTTCGTGCGTCTCCACGTGACCACCCGTGACCTGCGCTCCATCGATCGCATGGGCCTGCTGGCGTACGTCAAGAAGTACGGCCTCCAGGACTAGCTCCCCGCGCTCGCACCCACGCCACGCGACGCCCCACGGCGTCGCGTTGGCTATTCCATCCTCCCGTTCCCGCCTCGCACGCGCCGTCGAACCGTTCGTGATCCGACACGTTCGGCCACGCTGCTTGCGCGGTCGCCGTCGCGCGCACGACTCAGAGGGAGAACTGAAGGGTCCTGGGGGCGGTCGTGGAAGACGAAGGACGAATGATCGCGAGCGCAGCCCGGGCGCCGAGGGCCGACGCCTGGCGGCGCAGCCACTGATCGAACTCGAGGCTCTCGCGCAGCGCGGGGTCGGCAAGCTCGTCGGTGAAGTCCTTCGCGGAGTCGATCGCGATGGCTGCGAGCGGCAGCGTCGAGTCGAGCATCATGGCGACGGGGGCCGGTACGGGCACGGGCGTCCCGGGGGAGACGCGCGGGACGCCGCGCATGACGGGGACAGCGATTCGCGGGGCGGCGAGCTGCAGGGGCTCGACGGCGACCGGAGAGGGGTCGAGGGCGACATGGAGCACGGCCAGCACGGCCGAGGAGTCGCAGACGCAAGCGAGCAACGAGCGCAGCTCGAAGGGCGGCTCCACGGGGGCGTCGCGAAGCAGCAGTGCCCCGCGCTGCTCGTGCGGACGTCCGACGCACGCCGAGGCGTGCTCGAGGTCCTCGAGGGTCAGGTTGCCGCCTTGCGGCCTGCCGGCGACGTCGAGCAAGGGGCGGGCAAAAGACGGCTCTCGCACCGCCACGGGCCCTACTGCACCCACGCGCTTGAGCAGGCTCGCGCGCACGGAGGCGCCGGCCGCCTGGGCCATCCGGGAAGCCATGGTGGCGATCTCGCCCAGGGAGATGCGGCCGTCCTGCGCATGCGCCGCGGCAATGGCCGCGATGGATCCGGGTGCACCCACGCGTGCAGCGTCGGGAACCGGCGTGTCACGCTGGAAGCCCCGGGGCCTGGGCACACCGCGCCCCGGCTGCAGCACCGAACCGTCATACGCGTGAAGCCCCACCCCCGGGCCCGCGACCATCAAGTGCAACGGAGCAAGCAGCGCATCCGGAAAGACCGCAGCCGCTGCGAACCACGCGGCGATGCACGCGTCGGCAGCGGAGCCCCCCTTCTGCAGAACCGCCGTGGCCAGGTCGGCCATCCGGCCGTCGGACGCGACGGCTCCGGACGCTCCGCGGGCAGTCATTCCTGCTCCTCGTCCTCTGCGGCGAGAGGCATCGCGGCCGCGCGCTGACGCGGCGCGCGCGGGCTCGACGCGTCGCCGTGGAGGAGCGCCTCGCGCACGGAACGGGCCACCTGCACCGCGCCGTCGGTCTCGATGACCACGAACACGTCGCGTCGCCCGCGCAGGCTCTCCACGACCGCGTCGAGACGACGCGCCGACAGCCTGCGGCTGTCTCCGAGGCCGCGAAGCCGCGTGTAGGCGACGGAGCCCGGAGCGAGCGGCTCGCGAGCGGCGTCACCGACCAGCACGACCTTGCAGGCAGCGGCGACGGCGCGAGCGTCTTCGAGCTCCCACAGGCCCGAGGGTTCCCACGCGATGCGCACGACATCGTTCGGGATACGACCTATCAGCTCCTGAAGCTTCTTGCGGTTCGAGGTCGTCGGCGTGACCGACGGCGGCGTAGCCACGAGCATGACAGGAGACTGCAGGATGCGCGCGACCTCGAGGGAATGCTCGAGGGCCTGGGAGGCAGCGCGGTCGCCGCGCAGCTCGCCGACGATCGGGGGCAGCACGACGCTGAACACGAAGGCGGCGGGGACCGACTCGCGCCACTTCTTCAGCACGCTGGGACGGATGGGAGCCGCCGGGTCGGGGCGGACTTCAACGAGGTCGAAGCGCTTCGCGTACAGGTCGAGGCGCCCCAGCACCGATCTTCTGCCAATGTTCACGCGGGCCATGGGGGGAGAGCCTTTTGCCATCCCTTCGAGCGGAGCGAAAGGGGAAGACGACACGATCGCCGCGGGAAGGCGATCACGATATCGGACCGGGCGGTGCGGACAGCAAGCCGCAGCGCCGGAGAGCGGCTTCGAAGGGCTTCGATGCTCGTCATTTGCGCGCGGGACGCAACACGAGGAGGGAGATCCGGGAGTCCCCGGGCACACGACCTTGGACGAACGGAGACGGGAAGGATCAGAAGGTGCCGGGAGACGCCGGATTGATGTTCCAATTCCAGGCGTCGAGCAGGACCAGCGAATCCCACGCGTTGTCAGAGGTGTCCCACAACGCGATGCGGATCGTCATGATCTGCCCGGGAGCCACGTTGCCCACCGTCGCGAGCCAGCCCGTGCTTCCGCCAAGCAGGTTGCTCGTGCCGCAGCCTCCCACACTCGTGTCGTCGAAGCCCGTCCCCTTCAAGAAGGTCGGCCCGTTGAGACACGGGGCGTAACCGTTCACGCCGCCCGAGCAGCCGATCTCGCCCTTCTGGCAGACGCTGAACAGCCCCTGCGCGTCGGGATCCATCGCGAGGTTCACGCCGACCGGAATCGTCTTCGGAGGATTGGTCACGCGGAACACCGCGAGGTTCTTGTCCGACGGGTTCGGCCACTGCGGAGGCGGCGAGTCCACCAGCACCACGTAGAAGTCGTTGAACTGCGTGCAGACGTACTCCGGGAACTCCGCCGAGAAGAACCACGACAGCAGCGAGAACGACTTCGCGTTCGTCGGGACCCGAATCCGCAACGTGAGCATCACCGAGTCGTTGGCCGTCGTTCCGCTCGGCTCGGGACACCCAGGAGCGTTCGGCAACTGGTAGTTGTGCGCCGCGAACCAGTCCGCCGGGAAGCTGCTGCTCGTTCCAATCGTCGCGCCCGGCTGGAAGATCGAATACGACGGGTTCGTCTGGTTCACCGAAGCGGCATTGCCCGAAGACAACACCGCGAGACGCCCTCCGCGGTAGGGCGTGATCGCATCGCCGAATCCGGATCGCACCGATCGGCTCACACTCGCCGCCGCCGGCAACAGCGTCTTGCCATCCGCCAGCGTCAACCGCCCGTCGATCACTCCCCACTTGCGCGTCGGCAGCGGCTCGTACTCCTTCGTCAGCTGACACAGCTCCATCGCCCGCGCGTAGTCGAGCGGGTCCGACGTGTTCGAGTTGTTGATGAAGCCGTCGCAGTTCGCCGTGACGTTGTCGGTCGCGCCGTCGCAGTCGTCATCGACGCTGTTGCCGATGTGCTCGTAGGCGCCCGGGTTGACGAGCTTCGGCTCCGTCGAGCATGCCCCCGGTGAGTCGCAGCAGTCACCGGTCGTGACCGTCCACCCGTCGGCGTCGCAGTCGTCGGTGGGGCCACCGACGCAGACCGGCGAACCGCCGGCGCCGGCCATGCCTCCGGACCCGCCGACGCCACCCGTACCTCCTGCGCCCGCGCTACCGCCGTAGCCCGCGCCACCGCCGTAGCCACCCCAGCCGCCGGTGCCGCCAGCGCCCGCGCTGCCGCCGTAGCCACCCCAACCGCCGGTGCCGCCAGCGCCCGCGCTGCCGCCGTAGCCACCCCAACCGCCGGTGCCGCCCGTGCCCGCGCCGCCGCCGAAGCCGCCCCAACCGCCGGTGCCGCCAGCGCCCGCGCTGCCGCCGAAGCCGCCCCAACCACCGGATCCGCCCGTGCCTCCTACGCAGGTCCCCGGGGAGTCCGGGATTCCGCAAATCGCGCCGCACGGACACACCCAAGCGCCCGCGCACATCTGACCGTAGGCACACTCGTCGTCGTGCCAGCAGTAGCCGGGCACGTGGGTCTTGCAGACGTTGTTGACGCAGTGATTCGGGCCACCGCCGCACGAGGCGTCGGTCGTGCAGCACGTCGGCGCGCCACCGGTTCCACCGCCCCAGCCGCCGGTGCCGCTGTAGCCACCGGCTCCCCCCTTGCCCGAAGCACCGCCCTTGCCACCAATGCCGGAATCCGGCTTTGTGCCACCTTGGCCCAACAGCGAGGGGTCGAGGTCATCCCATTCGACTTCGGATCGTCCACAGGACGCATTGGAGAGGGCGAGTAGGGCAACGGATCCGACGAAGAAAACGAGGGCTTTGGGCTGACGCATCGAGCGACCTCCAGGAGAAACGGGCCCCGGCAGTGGCACAGGCGCAGATGATACAGCAGATGTCGTGCCATGCCCACGTTGTGGATCATGCGCTGCGTGCGAGGCCCGGGCGTGCGAGCTTTGACGGTGGGCGTGCGGCGAGCGGATGCGAGGATCGACGCATAGGGAGGGGCCACGTCGCGAGGCGCTGAGAAGACGGGGGGCGCGCGGCGTCGCCGAACCGGGAACCGCCGCGCAACACTGTGAAGGTCAGCGGTCCGGGCCCTCACCCCAGAAGTTCACGTCGACCGACTCGGCGTGCTCACCGTAGGAGCGAACGTCCTCCGCGGTGATGAAGTAGGTTGCGTGATGACCGAAGACCCGTGAGAAGGCGACGGTTCCACTGGAGCCTGCGGTGGACTGGAAGGAGATTTCGGCGAGGTTCTCGTCGCGCGCCGAGGTGAGGGGCACACCGCAGACGGGACAGCTGAAGAGGACTCTGTCTTTCTTGCGGAGTTGGAAGCCCTCGGGGACGATGACGTCGTAGTTGCCGGGCTGGGGGCTGAAGAGGAGGAGGGCCTTTCGGTCGTCGACTTCGGCGCGCAGCACGATTTTGGTCCCGGGGTTGAGCACAGCCTTGCAGTGCGGGCACTGATAGGAACGTTTCATCGCTAGCCTCCCTGATCGCGAAACGGAGCGCCATGCTAACAGAAACTGAGATGCCGAGGGCGCTCAACGGGGAGTGAGGATGCGGGAGGCTTCGATGGTCTCGTCCCACTCGGGACCGAAGCCGTCGTAGTGGACGCGGTAGCGTTCGCCGCCGAGCACCTGGATGATCGTGGCGGAGTAAGGTTTTCCATGCCACTGGACCCGGACCCGGGTGCCTTCGCGGAAGCGGGACGGGGCACCGACGGCAGCGGAATGGGAGGAGGCGGGGGCACCACCGCGCTTGAGCACCTTCTCGGGCGGAGGCGGAGCGAGGATGGGCCCCTTGACGCGACCCTTGATGCGGGTCTGATTGACGTTCTCGTCCCAGATGCGGTCGTAGCCGTCGTAGTGGACACGGAAGCGGGCAGGGCCCTCGATGGTGACGATGACGGCGGGGTAGTCGTTGCCCTCCCATTCGACGAGGACGTGATCGCCGACGACATAGGATTCCTTGCAGGCGGGGAGGGTGGCGACGGAGGAGAGGGAGAGGGCAAGGGCGACGGAGCGGAGGGAGCGCAGGAGGGAGGAGGGCGGACGATCCATGGGCAGGGAGGGGTTGTCGCGAGGAGGCGGGCGAGTCAATCGCTGGCCGACGGCGGCGGGATGGAGGAGACGTTGCTGGAGCCGGCAGCGGGGCGCCAGCCGAAGGGTTCGATGTTGTCGCGACGCTGGTTGACCCACCGACGGACGCGCTCGCGCGTGGAACGGTAGGCCCACTGGAGGATCTCGCGTCGCGCGGTGAAGCTTGCCGCGTTCTGGAGGAAGCGTACCGCGTCGGAAGGGTCGGGCTCGATCAGGAGCAGCTCGAGGTCATCGCGACCGCATGCCCGCTCGACGGCATCGTGGAGACGAGCGTGGGAGCCGCTTCGGACGGCCTGATTGTAGACCCACATCATGCCTTTGTCGCGGAGGCTCGAGGCTGTTCCATGGCCGGAAGGGACAGCGGAAGCGACGGTGCGAACGGGGACGTTGGGGTTGACGATGACGACGAGTCTTGTGCCGCGCTGGACGACGGTGTCGATGGCGTCGAAGCGGCCGACGGTGCCGTCGACGTAGTAGCGGCCGCCGACACGGACGGGGGAGTAGAAGAGCGGCAGGGCCATGGAGGCAGCGCAGGCGAGGGAGACCGGGACATGGTCGAGGCCTGGCGCGCCGAAGAGAGCGAGCTCGCCGGAGTCGAGGTCGCTGGCGGAGACGAGCAGCTCGCGGTTGAGGGCGCGGAAGGAGTTGGGGATGCCGCGTCGCAGGAAGAAGTCGGACAGGAAGGTTTCGAATCGGTCGAGGGTGAAGAGTCCTGCGGGCAAGGCGTCGTAGAAGCGGTCGAGCTGCTCCCAGAGATCCGCGGGAGCGGGGGCCGGGGTGCGTGCGATCAGGGACGCGAGGCCTCGACGCAGGGCGAAGCCTGCGGAGGAGAAGGTGCGACGCCACTCGTCGAGGTCGAGGCTGAGCATGTGGCCGCGCTCGAGCGGGAAGAAGTTATCGGCGGGGTCGAGGAGCGCGCGGTACATGCGTCGTACGCCGACACCGCCGGCGAGGGTCGAGGCGACGGTGGCGCCGGAGGATGCGCCGAAGACGATGTCGAAGGAGATGCCGTCGACGAAGTCCTCGAGGGCGGCGAGAGCACCGACCTGGTAGAGGCCTCCGGTGACGCCGCCGCCGGTGAGGCAGAGGGCGGTCTTCGGGGCTGGGTTCATGCGAGGTCCTCCTGGCGGGCGCGAAGGGCCGTCTCGCTGCGCGCGGCGACCCAGACGAAGGCTGCGGTGAACAGGAGCGTGCCGGCGATGCCGCCGACGGCCCACGGAACGGGGAGCGGAGAGGTCTCGGGCTCCAGATTGATCGTCCCACGAACGAGTTCGAACACGACCACGCCGTTGAAGGCCATGTGGGCGACGAGGGACGGGAGGAGGGAGCCGCTGGAGGAGCGCAGGAGACCGAGGAACATACCGATCATGAAGATGGGGAGCATGGACCTGGGATCGACGTGACCGATGGCGAAGAGCAGCGCGACGACGGGGACGACGCGGGCGTCGGTGTGGAGCTTGCGCAGGCTGCGCTGCAGGGCGCCGCGGAAGAAGAGCTCTTCGATGAGCGGTCCGAGGGCGGCGACGACGAGGGGGACGAGGATGCGTCGGGAGGTCGTGTCGATCCGGAAGGTGGCGATCTGGTCGAGGATGATGTCGGGGGGGGTTGGCCAGCGGCGCTCGATGGCGCGGCGGACGATTTCGGCGGGGATCTGGAGGCAGACGCCGACGGCGGCGCCGAGCAGGTAGAGCAGCGGGTGGGTCTTGCGGATGCTGAGCAGGTCCGCGAGGTTCTGCTGTCCGGCGTGCGTGCGTGCGATCAGGAAGATGCACAGCAGGTAGGCGGCGGCGGTGCAACCCAGGCCGTTGACGAGATCGGTTGCTGCGCCCGGACGCAGCGAGTGGGTGAAGAACAGCAGGAGGATCGTCAAGCCGGTGGCAAGCGACGCCCACAATACGGCGAACGGGAGCGTCATGGGACGCTCCTCGGGAGGGGCGTTGCTCGGTCTGCCTTCGTCTTCCGGATCTTCGAACACTGGTCCCAGGTCCATATCACAGCGGCGCAAGCGGGAAAGTTCCCGGCAGGACTTTGGTACGGTTCCCTTGGGAGTGGGCCGAGGGCGGCCGGATCAGCTGTTGCGCAGGTGGGGGGGCACGCCGCGTTTGACGACGGTGTCACGTGCGAAGCGGGGGTCGGGGTTGAGGTGGTCGAGGGTGAAGTGGACGCCGCGGCTCTCGGCCCTGGACGCGGCGGAGGAGACGATGAGCTCGGCGGTGGTGGCGATGTTGCGCAGCTCGAGCAGGTCGCGGGTGAGCAGGAAGCGCCAGTAGTACTCCTGAATCTCCTCCTGGAGCAGGGCGATCCGATGGGCGGCGCGCCGGAGGCGGGAGCTGGAGCGGACGATCCCGACGTAGTTCCACATGAACCTGCGGAGCTCGTCCCAGTTCTGGGTGACGATGACCTTCTCATCGGAGGGGACGGCGTCACCGACCTCCCATTCAGGGACGGCTGGGGGCGGGCCGCCGCGGAGCTCGTCGATGAGCTCGCGGGACTTGAGCGCTGCGCGATGACCGAGGACCAGGCCCTCGAGCAGGGAGTTGGAGGCGAGCCGGTTGGCGCCGTGCAGGCCGGTGCAGCCGACCTCGCCGATGGCCCACAGGCCCGGGATGGTGGTGCGCCCGTACAGGTCGGTGGTGATGCCGCCGCACATGTAGTGGGCGGCTGGGACGACGGGGATGGGCTGGGTGGTGATGTCGAGGCCCCACTTGAGGCACTCGGCGTGGATGCCGGGGAAGCGTTCTCGCACGAAGGACGCCGGGCGGTGAGAGATGTCGAGCAGGACGAACTCGGAGCCGGTGCGCTTCATCTCGAAGTCGATGGAGCGCGCGACGATGTCGCGGGGGGCGAGATCGGCCCGGGGATGATGGCGCGGCATGAACTTGTCGCCGTCGGCGAGGCTGAGCGTGGCGCCTTCTCCGCGCAGCGCCTCGCTGATGAGGAAGCGCTTGGCGCGCGGGTGGTACAGGCAGGTGGGATGGAACTGGTAGAACTCCATGTTCGCGATCTCTGCGCCCGCCCGGTAGGCCATGGCGACGCCGTCGCCGGTCGCGATATCGGGGTTCGACGTGTAGAGGTAGACCTTGCCTGCGCCCCCGGTAGCGAGGACGGTGGAGCGGGCCAGGAGCCGCAAGACGTGCTCTCCGGAGGCATCGAGGACGTAGGCTCCGACGCACGTCTCGGGGCCGCCGTACTTGCTGGCCATGATGAGGTCGATGGCGGCATGGTTGTCGAGGAGACGGACGTTGGGGCGCTCGCGGAGGGCGGTGAGCAGCGCTCGGACGATCTCGCGTCCGGTCATGTCGGCGGCGTGAGCGACGCGACGGGCGCTGTGGCCGCCTTCGCGGCCGAGATCGAGGTCGATGCCTTCGTCGGGGCCGTGGTGTGCGGAGGCTTTGCCCGAGAAGCGCGCACCGAGATCGAGCAGCCAGCGAATGCGCCCGGGGCCTTCGCGTACGCAGACGTCGACGGCCATCTCGTGGCACAGGCCGGCTCCGGCGACGAGCGTGTCCTTGATATGGGACTCGAAGGTGTCGTCCTCGGCGAGGACGCTGGCGACTCCCCCTTGCGCGTATTGGGTGTTGGACTCGTCGAGGGCGCGCTTGGTCACCAGGATGACGTCGCCGTGTTCCGAGGCTTCCAGGGCGAACGCGAGTCCGGCGACCCCGCTTCCGATGACGAGGTAGTCACAGGAGTAGCTCATGGCGGACGCATCCTAGCCGAAGCGGGGCGGGAGTGCAGGGAGACGGTGCGGCACGCCGCGAACGATTGTGCGCGCGGGGAGCCGGGATTGGCGGAGCCCGCGCGCGGACAGCGCAAGGGCTTTCGCACTTCGAATCCCCGACACAGTTGTTGACGCTCCGCGCTCCGCTCTTTATGGGCAGAGACTCACTGAAGTTGGACGGACAATCGAGGCCGAGGGTGAGAGCCTCGTGCTCACGGAGGTCACCTGTGAAGATCCTGGTATCGTTGAAGCGAGTCTCCGATCCCGACAATGCGAACAAGGTCAAGGTGTCGGCCGACGGCAGCAAGGTCGACACGACGGGCCTGGAGTGGAAGCCGAATCCCTTTGACGAGTACGCGGTGGAGACCGCGTTGCGTCTGACCGAGGACGGGGCGAAGCCCAAGGAGCGCAAGGGCGAGGTGGTGGTGATGACGCTCGGTCCGAAGGAGACCGAGACGTCGCTGCGGGCGATGCTCGCGATGGGGGCAGATCGAGCGATCCGCGTGGAAGCGGAGGACTCGGCCCTCGACGGCGCGTTGGTTGCGCGCGTGATGCAGGCGATCGTGAACGAGGAGAAGCCGGACCTCGTTGTGATGGGCAAGCAGCAGGTGGACGGCGACACGAACCAGGTCGGTCAGATCCTCGCCGAGAGGCTGGGGTGGCCGATGGCGACGTTCGCGGCGACGGTCAAGGAGCTTGCTGGCGGCGTGCTGCAGGTGGGGCGCGAGGTGGATGGCGGGGTGATCAACCTCAAGGTGAAGCTGCCTGCGGTGGTGACGGTGGATCTGCGGGCGGTGAGCCCGACGAGCGTGTACTCGTCGTTGACGAAGGCGGACCACAAGTACAACGACGGACCGCGGTTCGCGCCGTTGCCCATGATCATGCAGGCGAAGAAGAAGCCGCTCGTGGTCAAGGAGCTCGCACAGGTGGTGAGCGACACAGCGTTGCGCGTGCAGTACGCGCGGTTCGAAGCCCCCAAGGGGCGCGCAGCGGGCAAGAAGGTCAAGGACGTGGCGGAGCTGGTCGACATGCTGCGCAACGAGGCGAAGGTCATCTGACGCCGCGGATGAGGAGGCAACGAAAATGGGAAATGTACTGGTTGTTGCTGAGCTGTCCGAGGGCAAGGTCCGCAAGGGTTCGCTCTCGGCCATCACGTTCGCCCGCAGCGCCGCCAAGGCGCTCGGAGGCTCGTTCGACATCCTGGTGATCGGTCAGGGCGCCGCTGGCGCGGCCGCGACCGTCACCGGCTTCGGCGCCGGCAAGGTCCTCGCCTCCGAGATTACCTCGGTCGCGGGCTACGTCTGCGAGCACTACGCGCCGACCGTCGCCGAAGTCGCCAAGGGATATGCGGTCGTCGCCGCGACGGCGACCTCCTACGGCAAAGACCTGATTCCACGCGTGGCGGCGAAGCTCGATGCGGGCTACGCGGCCGACATCTCCGGCGTGGTCGACGAGGGCGGCAAGGTCGCCTATCGCCGCCCGATCTATGCCGGCAATGCCCTCGGGATCTGCCGCATCCCCACCGCGATCCAGACCGTCACCGTTCGCCAGAGCGAGTTCTCTGCCGCTGAACCCACCGGGAGCGCGTCGCCCGTCGAGACCATCGCCGCGCAGCCGCCGAGCGCCGGGGCGGACCGCATCGAGTTCCTCTCCTACGACCAGGTGAAGAGCGAGCGGCCGGAGCTGACCGACGCGCGCGTGATCGTGGCGGGAGGACGGGCTCTGAAGGAGAAGTTCGACACGACGCTCGCCCCGTTGGCGGACCTGATGGGTGCCGCGCTGGGTGCGACGCGCGCCGCATGCGACGCGGGCTTTGCGCCTGCGGACCTGCAGGTCGGGCAGACCGGCAAGATCGTCGCGCCCGACCTGTACTTCGCCTTCGGCATCTCCGGCGCCATCCAGCACCTGGCCGGCATGAAGGGATCGCGCGTGATCGTGGCAGTGAACAAGGATCCGGAGGCCCCCATCTTCCAGGTGGCGGACTACGGTCTGGTAGCCGATCTGTTCCCCGTGGTCCCCGAGCTCACGGAACGCATCAAGGCCGCAAAGGCCGGCTGAGCTCCCCTCCCCCGCCGGCCGCCCCTCGGCCCATCGGCTATTGAGTCAACGGTTGCCGACCGCGTATCCTGGATGCGCGGTCAGCCTCCGCGCACGGCGCACGGCTCGCTTCCCCCCTCAACCCCTCCAAGGAGACCGGTTCGATCATGGCCCCCCCCGCCCTCGCACGAGTCCTGTTCGGTGGCATGGTCGTCGGGCTCGGCCTGACCTCGTGCACCAACGACTTCGACAGCTTCGTGGTGGTGACCGACGCGGGGACGGGCGGATCCGGTGGAGGCTCGGCTGGGAGCGCCGGATCGAGCTCGACCGGGGGACAAGCGGGAGCAGGAGGTCAGGCGTCGACGGGCGGGGCGTCGGGAGCACCGGGGTGCCGCGCGATCGGGGATGCTTGCCAGCACGACGACGAGTGCTGTGACCAGCACTGCCCCGGGGGTTGGGACATCGATCCGCGCGACTGTGGTCAGGACGACCGGTGCGTGGCATGCGCTTCGGACGACGACTGCGGCACGGGGCGATGCGAGGAGTGCGTCTGCGCGGACAAGCAAGGGCCCGGGGCCGAGTGCGACGAGCGGAGCGACTGTCTCAGTGACGACTGCTCGAAGGGTCGGTGCAAGTGACCGGCAGCGCGCCGTAGGGTTCGGAGCGCCACGTTCCGCGATGGTCGAGAGCTATTCCGGTCTGGGCTTCAGGCGACGATGCGATGCGGGGCCCGTTGCGTCGGGGGATTCCTCGAGGGACATGAGCAGCCGGCCCGTAGGGGTCTCAGCGGAGCCGAAGGTTTGAGCGGCAGCGCCGAGCATGTGCGACAAGGACGAACGAAGCCGCCGGGCATGGGCCGCAGCGACGGGATCCGTGGACGAGCACGCCGCGAGGGCTTCCCAGAGGGCCAAGGCGCAGGCGGGGTGGTCCTCCTGCTCGTACATCGCAGCCAATCCCCGAATCGCCATCGCCTCCCGAGGGGCGAGCTCGTCGCCGGACAGCAGCGGCGCGACAAAAGGCGCCACGCATCCGTCCACGAGATGCCTCCTCGTGACGAGGTGAATGGCCTGGATGCACGCCTCCCGGTGCCACGGATGCTCCTTGGGAACCTGGAGCAACGCGATGAGCGAAACGTGGGGATCGGCGTCGTCGAACGGCTCGAGCGGAGCATTGCGTTCGGCTTCGGAGGCTCGGAGCAGCGCCATGGGGTTCGCTTCAGCAAGCTTCGGACCAGCAGGCCGCGGGGGAGACATCCGGGGCGCCCCGGGCGGATGCGAGACCACGCAGGCAGTCGAGGACAGCGAGCATCCGCGGAGTGTGACCGAGTCTTCCATCCCCTTTCACACCCCCAGACCGTCGCGCGATCCGCACACGGCACTGCACGGGCGCAGTCGAAGGCGATGACAAGAGCCCTAAGGCGGAGGCAGGAAGTGATGCATCGGGTCCGCAGTTGCCGAGGCAACGAGGGGGCTGCGACGGTGGGACCAACGGGGCAAGCTGCTCGGAGGGACGGACCGCTCTGAATGGGGAGAGGCGGGCCGAGTTCAGTCCCTGCACTGAGAGAGCGACACGCTCTCGGAACGCAAGGTGTCGCCGTCGGAGGTGTACGCGACGGCCTGGATCCAGATGGTGTCTCCCACCCAGAGGCTGAGGTCCGACAGGTTGAAGGGCACCTGGACCGAGGCATGACCGTTGGCGATCGCGCACTCCACCTCGGCACCGAGCCACGAGTCGTCCTGATCGTGGAGCTCCAGGGTCCCGTCGCAGGACAACGTCTTGCCATCGACCCTGCTGACGGTCGCAGTCCCCGTGGTATTGCCGACACTCAGCTTGATGCAGAGCTGGGCCTCGCCGACGCCGGAGCCGCAGTGCTTGTCGGTGTCCGCGAGGGCATAGCGTGGAGCGGTGCCACTTGCGAGACACTCGCCGCTCCACTGCCAGACGGCAGCCGAGCAGGTACCGGATTCGGAGCCCGCGGGGCAGTTGGCCGCGACGGTGCACGGCTGGCTTCCGGTCGCGCCTTCCTTGCATACGCACTTGTTGCTGACGCAGGTGTCGGACGTCGCGCAGCCGCCGCAGGTGCACCCCTGGAGGGAGCCGCAGCTTCCGTAGCAAACCTTCTCGCAATCGACCTTGCACACACTGGCGACGCAGTTGGAGTTCTCGGGGCAATCGGGGCAACTGCAGCCCTGGTAGGCGCCGCAGTGGCCCTGGCACGGTGCCACGCACGAAGTCCCGCAGGCGCCGTTGGCGCAGCCCTGGGCGCCGCAGTCCACCCGCTCGGCTACGACCATGCATTCGCCTTGCTGGGCGCACCGGACGCGCGACGAAACATCGCAATACCAGCCCGCGGCCAGCTTGCGACTCTGACAGAAGTCGGTGCTGTTGCACCCGTCGAACCTGCAGAACTGCGAGTCCGACCTGATCTCGCACACCTCGCCGTCCTGGCACCGACCACAATCGATCACCGAGCCGCAACCGTCGCTCACGTAGCTGCACGAGGCGCTGGAGTCGGCACAAGAACGGTTCGTACACGGATCGGTTCCGCAGACGTTGGCGCCCTTGCCGCCGCAGAACTCCCCCGCGGCGCAGGTACCGCATTCGAGCACACCGCCGCAACCGTCGGGGGCCTGGCCGCACTGGGCGCCCAGCTTCGCGCAGGTCCACGGGACACAGCCACCGGCGTCGTGGTTGGTGACGCCGCCACCCGAGCCACCCGGGCCCGCTGCGGTTCCCTCTCCGCTCGAGCAGGCTCCCCACGCGAACGCAGCGACGGTGACGACGGCGGCGAGCATGGATTGCCAACCAGGAGTATCGAAGCGGCGTCGTCTTGCAGCCATTCACTTCAACCCTACGCGCAGGAGCGGGTGCCCGCAATGCTGGCAGACAAGGTGGGCCGGGAAGACGATGGCTCGAGGGATCGCGCCGTGCGGTTTTCACGACTCCAAGAGCAGGCAGAGGCGGGGAGCGCGTCATGCCGACGGAACGGAATCGCCCTCTCGGAATCGAGGGAGCGACTCGCTATCTGACAGGCAGGTGAACGTCGACCACGCGTCCCACACGGGGATGTCCGGCTTCATCGACGTATCGCAGCTCGGAAGTTTCGCGACCGCAGTTGGCGCGGTCGTCGCATTCCGCGTCGAGCCGCCACTGCAACGAAACGGCCGTCACGCCCCAGGCGTCGAGGGACTCCAGCTCATCGGATTCGGATTCGCGGTTGCCATTCCTGTCGGACCACGCCGCAAGGCGAGACCACGCAAGATCATCCACGGTCAACCACCCGTCGTGATTCGAATCCAGCTCCACGAGGGGCTCGAACCCGTGAAGCGCGTGTCTCCCGGTGGACAGCACCGTTGCGCTTCCGAAGAGCTCGGCACCGCTGGTGATCCGACCGTCGCCGTCGCGGTCAAGGACGAGCCACGGAGTCTCCGGAGAGGGCCAGTCGACAAGGTAGCATGCCTCGAGACCTCCCATGGGGAAGGCGCTCCGCGACGGGGCAAACTTGATGGATGCGCCTTGTCTGACGAGCACGATGGGGGTGTCGCAGAAGTAGACATGGCCGTCCGAGTGCTTGCATGAGAAGGAATCGGGCTCGGGCTCGACGACAGGCCCGTCACAACGATCATCCACCCACCTGTACATGGCGTCCCTCCAGTTCGAGGGCTCGCTGCGGCGAGTACACCACCCGAGGAACCAGTAGTCCTGGCAGCCCTTGGTGTTGTCCGAAGCATCGCAGTTGTCGCCATACCCCATGTCGGTGTTGCAGTTGCCGAACCCCTTGTCCTGCATGCAGTCATGGGAGCAGCCGTCGTCGACCTGTCCGTCACACTCGTCGTCGATGCCGTTTCCGCACTGCTCCGCCGACAGACAAGTGCATTGATGATTCACGCAGGCACCGGCCATGCTGCCGCAGACGCCGCAGTCGAGCTGCTGGCCGCAGGAGTCGGTCAGGGTGCCGCAGGTCGCGGACGCGTCGTCGCAGGACTTCGGCACGCAGTTGTTGCCGCAACGGTTGGGGCCATCGCCTCCGCACTGCTCCGGCGCGGTGCACGTGCCGCAGGAGAGTGTCCCGCCACAACCATCCGGGGCTTCACCGCAATCCGCGCCAAGCTTCGCGCACGTCGTCGGGACGCACGTGGCGCTTTCGGCCCCCGGAGCATCTGCCGGCCCCGAATCGGAGTGGGGCGGCGGCACGGCGGTCTCGCCGCCGCTGCTCGAGCACCCCGTCGCGCAGACGGCGAGCATCGCTGACACTCCGACTCCTGGCGCAAGCAGGCGCAGCATGGGGCTCCGTGCATTCTCGCACATCACCGGTGGGCAAGCGAGGATGCGACCCTCCGCAACCGATCGGCTGCCGACGGCGAGCGGTCCGCGACGGGGACCTGCTCCCCTACTCCGTTGCCGGCGGCTCGGGGTCGCGACGCTGCCCGTCGAGTTCCTCGAGGAACCCCGGGTTGTCGTCGCGCGCCGCGTCGAAGGCCCGGCGTCCCGCGTCCACGCAGCGACGGATCAAGTCCGGGTTGAACCGGAAGGAGCCCTGGAAGAAGAAGTCGGCATCGGAACGAACGGGCGCCACGTACAGCACGCGCATGGGCCTGTAGCTGAGCTCCGAAGCGACTCGCTCCTGCAGCACGGAGACCTCTTGCGACGACAGGCCGAAAGAGCTTCCCAGCTCGCGGATCGCTGCGAGGGAGCGATCGACCTGCTGCGCGCGCGACCGCTCGCGGGACACCTTCTGCTCGATCAGCTGGTGCAGCGCCTGCTCGGCGAGCGTCATCATGCCGAAGTCGGCCAGGGAGCCCACCTCGTCGAGGAAGCTGTAGGGACGCCACATGCACGAGGCGATGGCGAACGAGGCGCCCGCGTCGCGCGCGACGTCGAGGCTCAGCGGCTCCCGCACCTCGCCGTCGTAGTAGTGGAAGACCTTGCCCGTCGCGGCGTTGGTGATCCCGTACGGCGCGAACAGCGGGGGGACGGAGACCGCGGCAGCGATGGCTTCCGAGATCTCGACGTTGTCGTAGTAGGCGCACTCGGGGTCGTAGCCGGTGTCGCCGATGGAGTCGCTCGGTCCGAAGACCACCTTGCGAGCACCGTTGACCTGCGTCCCCACGAGGAACAGGCTGGGGAACAGATCGGCGAAGCGGTTGGTGGGGAGCACGTGATTGCGGAAGTACCGTTCGATCCCCGCCGCAGTGATGACTCCGCCGACATCGAGCAGGTGATGGGGCCGGAGCACGCCGAGCTTGTAGCGCCGCCACACGCGCTGGGCGTAGTGCCCGGGATGCGGTGCGATGGGCGCGAACATCACGCGATAGCCGAACCGCGGGACGACCGAAGAGGTGCCCAGGATCGCGTTCAGCATCTCGTCGATGCCTTGTCCCGCGATCAAGCCAGCGGCGATGCAGCCTCCCGCGGAGGAGCCGACGTACGTGTCGATCTCGCGGGCGCCGGGTGGTGCGTGGACGGGGTTCCAGCGGGTGCCGGCGCGGAAGTGGAAGCCGCACTCGCGCATGCCGAAGAGGACGCCGATATGGAAGGCATAGGCCTTGATGGCGCCGCCGCCGGCGACGAAGGCCACGCGGGGTTGGCGAGCGGAAGAGGGCTGGGGCTGCGACATGGGAGCTGTGCCTACTGCCTCCAGTTGAGCCATTCGCGGGCCTTGCTCCAGCCGAGATCGGCGAGCGCGAGCGCCCTTCCGCGCACGAGCTCGACCAGCTGGCTGTCCATCAGACGCCCCGGCGCTTGCGTGCGGAGCTTCGCGCCGCGTTCCCACGCGGCCTTGATGCGCGCGCGTTGCAGCTTGCCGCTGGAGGTCTTGGGCAGCACTCCGGGTCCCATCACTTCCACATGGTCGGGCCGGACTCCCACGCGCTCGACCACGAGCGCGGTCAGGCGGCGTGCGAGGTCGGGGCTCCCGATCGACTGCTTCCTGCGGGTTTCGGCCACGACGACGATGTCCTCGGTGCCGGTAGACGGGTTGGAGACGCCGAAGGCGACCACACGACCCCTTCGGATCGCGGGGTCTTCTTCGCACGCAGCTTCGATGTCCACGGGCACGTAGTTGCGACCGCCCTTGATGACCAGATCCTTGCTGCGCCCGGTGACGTGGAGCGCACCGTCGGCGAGGTAGCCGAGATCGCCGGTGCGGAGCCAACCACCGCGCAACGCATCGCGAGACGCGGCGGGATCGTTGAAGTAGCCCTGCATGAGCGAAGGGCCCCGCACGAGGATCTCGCCGACATGGCGCGGCTCGCAGGGGTTGCCGAGAGGATCGACGACGCGCAGCTCGTGATCGGGGAGGTGGTGACCGACGCGGACGAACAGGATTGAATCGTTGCCGCACTCCGACGGGAGGGCGCGGCCCGACGAAGCGAGCGCGCTGCGACTCACGCGGTCGACGCGGACGCCG
This sequence comes from Myxococcota bacterium, assembly GCA_022703255.1. Classification (GTDB taxonomy): domain Bacteria; phylum Myxococcota_A; class Polyangia; order Polyangiales; family Polyangiaceae; genus JACRCQ01. The sequence goes on from JAKLDZ010000004.1 coordinate 22,987, forward strand.
CCCGGGGGAGCGATGGAGACGGCGAGGGTGGACTCAGCGAGGCCGTACACGGGGCGGAAGGCGGAGGCGGAGAATCCGCAGGGGGAGAAAGCCTTCGAGAAAGCGTCGAGGGTGTCGGGCAGGACCGGTTCGGCGCCGACGAGGGCCTGGCGCAAGGTGGACAGATCGAGATCTTCACGAGCTTCGACGGGGACGCGTCGCGCGCAGATGGAGTAGCCGGTGTTGGGCGCAGTGGTCTGGTTGGCGCGCAGCTTGGAGATGAGCTGGAGCCAGGAGACGGGACGCGAGAGGAACTGGTGGGTGGGCAAGAGCACCTGGTGAGCGCCGCAGACGACGGGAGCGAAGACGTGTCCGACGAGGCCCATGTCGTGATAGGGGGGGAGCCACGAGACGGAGACGATGTCCTCGTCGAGGGCGAGGGCGTTCACGAGGCCGGAGACGTTGGCCGCGAGGGCAGCGTGGGAGATGGCCGTACCGCGAGGGTCTCGCGTGGTGCCGGAGGTGAACTGGATGAGAGCCAGATCGGAGGGCTCGACGGCGCGGAAGTCGGCCGGAGCGCCGTCGCGAAGCTGGCCGGGATCGAGGGCGAGGGTTCCTTCCCTGAGCTCCGCGAGGAGGGCCGAGACGAGGGTTCGTTGGGAGGGGAGCGCGATGGCGTATCGGACCTGGGCGACACGGGCGGCGGTGCGGATCTGCTGCTTCCAGCGCTCGAGTCCGTGGCCGGTGACGAGGGGGTAGGAAGGGACGCAGACGCCGCCTGCGAGCAAGACGCCGAAGAGGGTGGACAGGAGGTCCTGGCCGATGGGCAAGCAGACGATGACCCGATCGCCGCGCCGGAGTCCTGCGTCGGAGAGGCAGCGGGCGGCGACGAGGCTCCTGTGGACGAGGTCACCCCAGGTCATGGACGACTGGATCTGATCGCCCCGGGCGATGCTGAAGGCGGTCCTGGAGGACTGCCTGAGGGAGCGGGAGATCAGCGAGTCGAGGACGGTGGGGAGGGGCATCGGGGACGTGCGCTTGTAACACAGCGACCGACGACGATCAGGCTTCGGGTTCCTCGATCGTGCGAATAGCCTCGAGCGCCGTGAGCCTGCCTTGCATCACGTCGGCCAGGCCCGCGGCGTAGGTGTCGCAGGCCTCGAGCGCGGTGGCGACGATGTTCTTGATGAGGGGGGCGCCGAGCTCCACGCCCTCGTAGTCGAGACCGACGCGGAAGCGAGCGCTGAGGTCACTGTAGTCCATGTCGAAGTTGCCGACGACCATGCCGTAGTTCGCGCGGGCGATGTACTCGGCCATGGAGTGGGCGGTGTCGGGGGTGCCGGTGCCCGCGAGATCGATGGCGAAGATGAAGCGATTTTCGGGGAGGATGATGTAAGCGACGGCGCCTTCGTACAGAGCATCCTCGAAGTCGATGACGAAGCCGCACTGGTCCTCATGGACGAAGGGCTTGACCTTGAGGGCGGCGGCGTCGAGCACCTTGCGGATGGTGGCGACCGTCTCGCGAGCGGGGTGAGCAGCGGGTTCCTTGGGGGTCTTGGTGCGTGCCATCGGGCAGGAGTCATAGCACACGAAGGCCCGCGCGCAGGCAGTACCATCGGAGCTAGTCGGTGAGCTCCATCACGCGCTGCTCGAGGCCCCTGCCCTTGGAGACTCCGGAGATCCGGATCTTCTCCGCGAGAAGGCACGACAGCACCTGCCCGATGACGTCCTCGGCATCTCCCGCGGAGGGCTCGAAGTGGACCGCCAGGGTGCGCTCACTCTTGGTGTAGTCGGCCCGTGTGATCCCCGGGATCGCGCGAAGCTTGTCCATGGGGAGCGGCCCGCTGGCAACCACCACGCGGATCTCGCGCGATGCGGCGGTGAGATCGACCATCGACCCGGCGGCCACGATGTGGCCGTGATCGAGAATGGCCGCAGCGTCGCAAATCTCCTCGAGCTCGTGCAGGTTGTGACTCGAGATCACCAGCGTGCACTTCCCCTTCCGCTTCTTCACAAGCGAGCGGATCTCGAAAGCGATGCGCGGATCGAGACCGGCCGTGGGCTCGTCGAGCAGCACGACCTCCGGGGTTCCCAGGAAGGCCTGCGCAAGCGCCACGCGCTTCGCCATACCATGCGAAAGCTTGCCGCACCGACGCGACCACCAGTCCGCGCCGTCGACCTCCTGCAGCGACTGACGCGCACAGCCCTCGGCCTTGGACGGCTCGATCCCCTGGAGCCTCGCCATGTGCACGAGGAACTCCCCGACCTTCTCGTAGGAGGGGAGGAGCGCGTCCTGGGGCAGCACGGCGAGACGCCCCTTGAGGACGTCGATCGCGCGCGAATCGTGATCGAGCACCAGCCCGAGGCCGCTGTCGGGGTGGAGATAGCCCGCGATGATCGAGAACGCCGTCGTCTTGCCGGCGCCGTTGGGACCGATCAGACCGAAGGCGTGACCGGCCTCGACGTCGAAGGAGACCTCTTCGAGGGCGACGGTGGAGCCGAAGCGTTTGGTGACGGACTGAACGGAGATTGCGAAGACTGGGGGACGGTCCATCACACATCGCTCCGGTTGACGAGCCAGCAGGCGGCGGCGGTGCTCGCGGCCCCGAAGGCCAGGAGGATCACGATGCCGCCGATCATTTCGGGGGCCCTGGGGGTGACGACCCACAGCTGGTAGAAGCCGGGGAACGCGTATCGCGCGGGGGCGAACTTCGCGATCCACATCGACGAATCGCGTGCGGCGGCCTCGTGGATCGCCCAGGTGGACAGATCCCCGAGGGCGAGGCCCGCGAAGATGACCAGCCCGACGAACAGCGAGAGGATCGGTCGTCGAGTCAGCGAGCTGGCGAGGACGGTGAGACCGGACCAGGCGGCAGCGTACACGACGGTCAGGAGCCAGAGGCGACCGCCCCAGTTGAGCACGACGGCTAGGGAGTCATCGCCGCGCAGGACGGTGACGCTCCAGACGAAGAGGTTGAGGGCGAGCAGGAGCAGGGAGACGATGGTCCAGACGGCGAGGGACTTGCCGACGACGAGGGACCAGCGTCGGGCGCGGACGCAGTCGTATCGGATGGTGCGGTGCTGCAGGTCGGCGCAGACCTGCTCGAAGCCGATGAGCAGGGTGAGGAAGGGGATGAGCCACCAGAGGGCCTTGAAGAGGCCGACGAAAAAGAACGGAGCATCGGCCAGGTACTTGCCGACGCCGAGGTCGCCGTAGACGTTTGCCCAGACTTTCTCGCGTTGAGCGCGGATGGCCTCGACAGGGATCGACTCGCCTTGGAGAGCGAACTCGGAGATGGCGGCGTAGATGACGCTGGCCGCCCCCCCTCCGAGCAGAAAGAGAACCGCCATGGCGATCCCCTTCGCGCTCCGCAGGTTCCTGCGAAGCTCGCGGATCCACGTCCACTTGATCTCCGAAAGCGCGCTCATGAGGCGCGTAGTTCAGCACATGCCGTGGACGACCGGAACGAATTTTCTCGTGCTTCGAGACTGGACGCCGCGGAATCGGATCGAATTCTCGCTGCACGGCGACGCCGGGGGGCTGGTCATCCCGAATCGCTGATGCAGATCGGGAGGAGAGCCCAATCCAGCCGGAGGAGCAGCATGAACGAGCACCAGCATGGGAGCTCCGGGGTCGTACCGGCTCATCGCGTGATCGTGGTGGAGGACGACGACCTCGAGCGGGAGCACGTGGAGCAGCTCGTGAGGAGCGCGGGATTCGAGGTGCTCGGGATCGACGGCGCGTGTCTGGAGGCGGACAGCCTGGGTCGCGAGCTGGAGGCGAGCTCGGCGGTGCTGATCAACATGTCGCCCGCGAACGACTCCGGGTTGGCTCGGGTGGAACGGCTTCGCGACCTGCACCACGCGATCCGCATCGTGGCGTACGGATTCGATGCGAAGATGTCGCTGCGTGGAATCCTCGCGGTGGTCCCGCAGCCGTTGGAGCTCCGCGCGATCTCCATTGCGCTGCACATGGTGACCGGCATGAGGGAGAGACCGCGTCCCACGGTGTCGCTGCGCCACAACGCCGTGCGCGCAGCGTGAGGGCGCTCGTCAGGCGAGCCGACGCTCGCCCGCCACGACGGTGTTCGAAAGCAGGAACGCGATCGTCAACGGTCCCACGCCCCCGGGGACCGGCGTGATGATCCGCGCCCGCTCCTTCGCCGCTTCGAAGTCCACATCGCCCACCAGCTTGCCGTCCTCGGTGCGATTCGTCCCGACGTCGATCACCACCGCCCCGGGCTTGACCCAGTCCCCTTGGATCAGCCTCGCCTTGCCCACGGCTGCGATGACCACGTCGGCCGAGTGACAGAGCCCCGGGAGATCGTGCGTTCGCGAGTGGGCGATCGTGACGGTTGCATGGCGCTCGAGCAGCAGCTGGGCGACCGGCTTGCCCACGAGGATGCTGCGTCCCACGACGACGGCGTGCAGGCCGCGGAGCTCGACCCCTGCCTCGTCGAGCAGACGCATGCACCCTTGCGGCGTGCACGGCACGAGCGCCGGACGCCCCGACGCGAGCAGCCCCGCGTTCCAGGGGTGCAGCCCGTCGACGTCCTTGGCCGGAGCGATCCGATCGAGGACGGCCTTCTCGTCCATCCCCTTTGGCAAGGGCATCTGCAGCAGGATCCCATCGACCTGCGGGTCGGCCGAGAGGCGATCGACGAGCGCGAGGACTTCGGCCTGGGACGCCTCGGCGGCGAGCCGATGGGTCACGCTGTCGATGCCGACGTCGCGGGCGGCGCGCTCCTTGTTGCGGACGTAGACGTGGGAGGCGGGGTCATCGCCGACGAGCACCACGTGCAGCCCCGGGACGCGTCCGAAACGCTCACGGAACCGCAGTACGCGCTCCGCGACCTCTGCGCGAACGCGAGCCCCCACAGCCTTGCCGTCGAGAATGATCGCCGTCATGCCCCCCGCGTAGCACCGGGATCGCGGGAACGGAACGGTCAGCTCGAAGGGACGGTCACCACGGCGATCGTGGCCTGGCCGATCACCCAGGTGATGCTCGGGGACAGGTGGGAGACCGCGCCGCGCTCGTAGGAGAACGATCCGATCCCGCCAGTGACATTCGCGAAGATCGCGATCCCCGCAGGCCCGGTTCGCGTCGTCCCGTCATCGGACTGGTACGCCCCCGGCCCCACGTCGTACAGGATGCCGTCGAGGGCAAAGGGCTTGTCGGTCACCCTCACCCCCGAGATGCGCGCGCCCAGCTCATTGACGAAGACCGCAACGATCTGCGCGGCGGACTCCTTGAGGATGGGGGCGAGGGGCGTGGAGGTGTAGAGGGCGCCGAGTTGGACGCGATCGACGACGGGAACGAGCAGGACGGGATCGCTCTCGCGCACGGTGAGCAGCGAGTGGGTCGTATACAGGTCCGGCAGCGTGGTCGGACGAACCTGGAACCATGCGGTGCCGGTGAGCACGTCTTCCACGACGACGCTGGCGCCGGCATCACCGCCGATGGAAACGTCCTTCTGACCGTTGACGGTGGGGACGCTCAGGACGGCAGCGGTCTTGAGCTCGACGGCCGTGTCGCTGGAGAAAGCGGAGTCGAGGACGCCGACGGTGATGGAGAGCGTGGTGGTTGTCGGCGGCTCGGCGTCCGCGTCGGCACCGGCGTCGGCGACGGCATCGGCGCCGCTGTCCTTGGGGGGCTGCACGCTCGTGTTCGCGCCGGTTGCGCAGCTCGGCCCGCCGTCCTCGCAGCCGATGGAGTCGATCGGCGCTGCCTTGTGGTCGTCCGAGGAGCAGGCGATCAGAGCGGCCGCGGAAGCGAGCGACGCGCACAGGAGTCGGCGCAAGGGAGAGCGCATGGAAGAAACGTACAACGGGGAGCGAGGCAGGGCCAACCGCCTCGCGATCGGGGGCGACGGCTCAGGGAGCGGTCGAGGACGCGGGACGGGGGCGAGGAGACAAGCGCTTGTGGAGGAACAGGGCGAAGGCGATGAGCACGACGCCGATCCACTGGGAGGTGGACACGTTCCAGATGCCGCCGCGGTCATCGGCGCGCCAGAACTCGAGCACGAAGCGCGCGATGGCGTACAGGACGACGAAGGCGACGAAGACGTGGCCGTCGTAGCGCTTGCGGCCGTGGAGCCAGAGCAGGCAGAAGGCGGCGATGCCGAAGCTGAGGGCGGATTCGGCGACCTGGATGGGGAGCACGGGCAGGGAGGACTGGTGGACGGCGCCGAGCAGGTGCTGCTTGAACTGGGACTCGCTGGCCGGGCTGTTGGGAGGGAAGCTCAACCCGAGGGGGCCATCGTTTCGGGTGCCGAAACAACACCCTGCGAGCAGACAGCCCATGCGCCCGAAGCCGAGCCCCATCGGGATCGCGAAGCCTGCCATGTCGGCGGCCTTCCAGAAGGGGAAGCGATCCCGCTTGAGCAGGAACCACGCACCGATCGAGGCGCCGATGAAGCCGCCGTAGTAGGTGAGCCCGCCCGCCCAGAACTCCGCCCAGGCAAGGCAGTTGCGCTGCGCCGGGTGGCAGACCTTGCGCGCTTCGTCCCACACGGCGCGGGGGCCGCTGCTCGAGCACCCGAAGTCGAGCCACGAGCTGTCGACGGGCTTGAGGCACGCTTCCTTGGTGATGTGCCAGTCCACCAGGGAGGGGTCGGTGCACACGTGGACGTAGTCCCAGAAGTAGCCGTCGAACAGGACGTGGGCGATGCGAGCGCCGGCGACGCCGGCGATGAGCATGGCGAGGCCGAGGTCGACAATCACGTCCGGGTTGCGACCGATCCGTCGTGCCCAGAGCACGCCGAGGGCGGTGGCGAAGAGGAAGCCCGTGATCAGCAGGACGAAGTAGCTCGGGAACGCGATCTCGCCGAAGAGTCTGTAGAGCTGCGGGCGCATGCGTTCGGCGGCGCTCCTGGGTGCCAGAGGGAATCAGGCCGCGGAGTTCGGCGGCGGCTGGGGCGGAGATTCTGCGAGGGGAGGCGTGGGGACGGCCTCCTCGGCAGCGGCGACCGGGGCCTGGGCATCGTCCCTGGCGATACGCCGGCTGGTGAACATGTCGATGGCCATGAGGCCGACGCCGATGCAGATGGCGATGTCGGCGACGTTGTAGGTGGGCCAGTGATCGGTGACGACGTGGGAGTGCCAGATCTTGGCGATGACCTCGTTGAGGGCTTTGACCCACGCCCCTCGCATGTCGATGAAGTCGACGACCCACGAGTAGCGGATGCGGTCCACGAGGTTGCCCAGGGCACCGCCGAGCACCAGGGGCAGCCCCCACTTGAGGGCGTGCTGGCGCGGGTGGACCCGTCGGTACAGCGAGACGATGAACACGATCGCGAGGGCGGAGATCAGCAGGAAGAAAGGCCTGCGAACGTGTTCGTCCGCGGACTGCAGAAGGCCCCAGGCCCCGCCGCGGTTGCGCGCGAGCACGAAGCTGAACCACGAGGTGACGTCCTTGGCGGTGCCGTAGGTGTCGCCGTTGGGCAGGGTCTTCTCGAGCGCGCGCAGTGCCCAGGCCTTGGTGATCAAGTCGGCAGCGAGCGACACGCCTGCGACGGCGATCAGCAGCACGTACGACGGCCGCTTGGGATGCGGCGGGGTCGTGGGGAGGGCCGGCGTCTCTGCCGCAGGGGCGGGGGGATCCGCTGCCTTGTCGGCGGGGAGGTCCGGCTTGACGTCGTCGGTCATGGGGAAGTCGATTCTCCTGGAAGGCAGTCGGCGTGGTTTACGACAGTCTGGCCGGTAGCGCCACAAACGGTGAACAGGGGATGCGCGTCGGGCTCGCCACCCAACGGAACGGATGTATAGTACGGCGCGATGGTCGACGCACCCTGGAAACGCCGCACCGGCCTCGAGGCCGTGATCGAAGACTGGCTCGAGTCGCGGGCCGTACGCCCGTGTCTGGCCGCGGATCGGATGTTCGAGGCGACCGACGGGGTGTACGCGGACGTGCCGCGACGTCTCGCGCCGGAGCTTCGGGAAGCCCTGCACCGTCGGGGGATCGACACGCTGTACAGCCATCAGGCGCGGGCGTGGGCGCTGGCGCGTGGGGAAGCCGATCCGGAGGGGGGGCACGACGGGGGAGCGAAGGTGGTGGTGGTGGCGACGCCGACGGCGAGCGGCAAGAGCCTGTGCTTCCACCTGCCGGTGCTGCAGGCGATCCTGGACGATCCTGAGGCGAGAGCGATCTACGTGTACCCGACCAAGGCGCTGTCGCGCGACCAGGAGGCGGGGCTGCACGCGCTGGTGGCGGAAGCCGGGATCGAGATTCCGGCGGTGGTTTACGACGGCGACACGCCGGGAGACGCGCGACGTGCGGCGCGCGAGAAGTCGCCGATCGTGCTGACCAACCCCGACATGCTGCACGCGGGGATCCTGCCGCATCATGCGAGCTGGTCGCGCACCTTCGAGGCGTTGCGCTACGTGGTCATCGACGAGCTGCACACCTACCGCGGCGTCTTCGGATCGCACATGGCGCATGTCGTCGCGCGGCTGCGTCGCATCGCGCAGTTCCACGGCTCCGATCCGGTCTTCCTGTGCGCCACGGCGACGATCGGCAACCCCCGCGAGCACGCTGCTCGTCTCATGGGCGTGGAGCCTTCGGAGGTGGCGCTGATCGACGAGTCCGGCGCGCCGCGTGGCCGGCGACGGTTCTTCTTCTACAACCCGCCCGTCGTCAACGCCGAGCTCGGCATCCGCGCCAGCTACCTGAAGTCGGCCGTGCGTCTCACCTCCGATCTGGTCCGCGCACGCGTCCCCACGATCGTGTTCGGCCAGTCGCGCAACTCCGTCGAGATCATGCTCAAGTACCTGCGCGACAACCTCGGCGACGAGGTCCCCGAAGGCGCTCTCATGGCCTACCGCGGCGGCTACCTCCCCGAGCAGCGAAGGGCGATCGAGCGCGGGCTTCGCGAGGGCGAGATTCTCGGCGTGGTGGCCACCAACGCCCTGGAGCTCGGCATCGACATCGGCGATCTGCAGGCCGTCGTGTGCGCGGGCTACCCGGGCTCGATCGCGGCGATGTGGCAACGCTTCGGCAGGGCGGGGCGACGCGGCGAGCTTTCCGCAGCGATTCTGGTCGGCCGCAGCGCCCCCATGGATCAGTACCTGGCCCGCGACCCCGGCTTCCTGCTCGGCTCCGGCGCCGAGGAGGCACGCATCGACCCGGGCAACGTCGAGGTTCTGGTCCAACACCTCAAGTGCGCCGCCTTCGAGCTCCCCTTCGTTTGCAGTGCGGACACCGCCACGGGGCAGGACGCCGATCGCTACGCCACGCTCGACGAGGGCAACACGCGCGAAGCCCTCGGCTTCCTCGCCCAGCATGGCGTTGTGCACGAAGCCGATGGCCGGTTCCACTGGGCCGCCGATGCCTATCCCGCCAACCACGTCTCACTTCGCTCCATCGGCTGGGACAACTTCGTGATCGTCGATGTCGCCCACGGACGCGCCATCGCCGAGCTCGACTGGCGAGCGACCCACACGATGCTGCACGAGCAGGCGATCTACCAGCACGACGGCGAGCAGTACCAGGTCGAGCGTCTCGACTTCGAGAACCACAAGGCGTTCGTGCGCAAGGTCGAGCCCGACTACTACACCGACGCCCTCACCTACCGCCGCGTCTCCGTGATCGAGCAGGAAGCCTCCCGAGGCGTCGGACGCTGCCAGGCCTCCTGGGGCGAAGTCAGCGTCGTGGAGAAGGTCGTCGGCTACAAGAAGATCAAGTTCCACACCCATGAGAACGTCGGCTACGGCGACGTCCACCTGCCCGACATGCAGATGCACACGACGTCGATGTGGCTCACGGTGCCCGAGGCGACCTACGCCGGCGCGGGGATCGGGAGAGCGGCTGCCATCGACGCCCTGCGTGGCATTGGCAAGGCCCTCGAGATGGTCTCCTCCATGGCGTTGATGTGCGAGGGCTCGGACATCGGGCAAACCCTCGGCGACAAGAGCACCGAAGGCGACATGCCTGGACGGGACTTCGGCCAGGGCCCGCGGCCGGGGTTCGACCCCACGATCTTCCTGTTCGATCACATCCCGGGTGGAGTGGGGATCGCGGAGCGCATCTACGAGCGGATCGAGGAGCTGCTGGGGCGCACGCAGGTGATGATCGCGCAGTGCTCGTGCGAGGACGGGTGTCCGGCATGCGTGGGACCGGCGGAGGAGAGCGGGGGCAGGCGCCGCGCGATCGCCCTGCAGCTCCTGTCGATCATGCGGGAGCGGGCGGCATAGGGGAGCCGCAGGACCGGAGAGGTTTCGGACGCCCGGGTCGGGGAAGAATCGACACGTGGCGCACGACGAGCACGCAACCGTTGCGACGGCTGGCCGATGAGGGGGCATGCAAATTCCTCCCGTGACCCGCTCCGTGTCCCCTGCCCCGTCCAACCCACCGGAGACTCCACGCACGAGGTTCGCTGAAGTCCTGCGCGCGCAGGGCCGCACCCCCATGACCGGAGAAGAAGCCGAGCGCAGCATCCGCAGCGCATGGAAGGAGGTCACCGGCGCGGAGCCGTCGCGTGAAACCGTCGCGCTGCTCTGGGCGCAGTGGGCACACGAGACGGCGCGGGGGACGCGCATGTTCGGGTACAACTTTGCGGGGCTCAAGGGGACGGGTCCCACGGGGATGAGCCTCCGTCTGCGCACGATCGAGGGACACGACGAGACGGCTCGCGCAGTGCGGGAGGTGTTTCGGGCCTATCCGGACGCTGCTCACGGAGCGAGGGATTGGCTCCAGTTGCTGGTCCGTCGGTATCCGGATGCCGTGAAGGCGGCGGAGCACGGCGATGCGGCCGGGTTCGTGCGCGGGCTGCGCGCCAGGAGCTACTTCACGGGATCGGAGCAGGTCTATCGACGCGCCATCGAGGGACTCGCCCGGGAGGCGATCGAAGGGCCGCAGCTGCGAATGCAGGCGGCGCCGGTGCATCTTGGGATGTGGGAGCAGGGAGTGGTCGACGCGTTGCGTCGCGCGTGCGCGCGATCCGGCAGCGATGCGGAGGACTGAAAGCGAATGGGGGCCGCGACAGCTCAGCCCGCGGCGCGCTGCACCGGAGCGTCGGCACCAACGGCCGACTCCGCAGCATCGATGATTCGTGCCACGAACGATTCCACGGCGCGGGCAACCTGCCCCCGCGCCTCGCGGCCGAGCAGATCGGGTCCCGGGCTGTCGAACTCGGCCAGGGTCCGCTCCTTGGACGAGACCCGGGACCGCAGACGTCGCAGCGCAGACGAGGGGGGATGGCGTCGGCCCTTGGGCTCCAGCACCAGCAGCGGTGACCGGACGAACGACAGGAGCCTGGACAGGTCGAGGGCGTACTGAGCGGAAGGAGGCAGGTCGCGACGCAATCGCCCGAGCAGCTCGGAGCGCAGGGACGGCATGGGGGGCGCGACGGCTGCCACGCCAGCTACGCGCTGGCCGTGGCGCGCGGCGAGCTCGAGCGCGACCAGAGCCGAGGAGGACACGCCGACGACGACCGCTCGATCGGCGTACCGGAGCAGGTCGAGCAGCGCGCGCTCGGCCAGACGGAACGACTGCTGCGGCGTACCGGACTGCGCGTCGGACCCCGGACCGAACAGGATGGGGGCGCGGTGAGGCACGTCGAGCCGCGTGAGCATCGCCTCGAACGTGTCGAGCGTCTCGTGGTGCGATGGTTCACCGTGAAGCAGCAGGATTCCACATGGAGCCTTGCGCGCGGGAAGGCGCTCGTCTCGCGGGCGAGCCGAGGCCATCGCAGGCAGATCCACTGAGAGGGCGTCGTCGGACGCGGCCTTCGCCGGGACCGCGGGCGCGTTGCGCTCGTGATCGATGAGCGCGCTGATGGCGAGCATGACGCGTTTGGTCAGCGCGGAGAGCTGGTCGCGTGTGAGGTCGCCTTCCGGGGCGGGGAAACGAATCGGCTCGCCGAAGCGGACGGTCACCGGCTCGGGACGAGGCACGGGCAGCTCCTGCATTCTGGGCCAGGCTTCGGGCGGGAAGGCACGGCCGGTTCCGGACACGCCGCACGGAACGATTGGCGCGCCGGTTCGCAACGCGACACGCACGGCGCCGCTGCGACCGCGAAGCAGGTGGGTGTCGGGCTCGACGTCCCAACGCGGGATGTCCTCTTCGCCGGGGATGGTTCCCTCCGGAAAGATGACGACGGCCTTGCCCGCGTTGACGGCATCGCAGATTTCGTCGAGCGCGTTGGGGTCTCCCCCGCGGCGTACGTAGATGGCATCGGTGGCGCGGATGGCCTGACGCAGGAGCGGCCAGTCGCGGAACTCGGACTTCGCGACGAAGTGGACCCGCCGCCCCGCGGCCACGGCGACCATCTCGACGTCGAGCCAGGAAGCGTGGTTCGGGGTGATGATGCAGCCACCCGAGGGGATGTTGTCGCGGCCTTCGACCTGCAAACGATGCAGCACCTTGTAGACCTGCTCGAGGGCGGAGATGCTGAGCTGGTATCCGGTCTCCCGCATGGGCTGATAGGCGCCGAGCAGGTCGAGGGCGTCGAAGGTTGCGCCGATGACGCGGTCCGCAGGCATCAGCAGGTGGTTGACGACTTCGTAGGACTTCATGGTGAGGATGCTTCGTGGCGGCTGAAGAGGAGCCCGACCAACGCTGTGCCGCGTCATCGGGAAACACGCATGTCCTGAGCGTATGAAACTCGACTCAGCGCGTCAATCCTCGCGATGACGCACCAAGTTGAAGGCCCGCAGGACCATCAGGGAGGGTTCCAACGCAGACGCCGGTCACGGAATCGCGCGATGCGCAGACAGGCCCTCACGCAATCGGCCGCATGCCCTCGCGATCGATCCCCTCGATCGTGTAGTCCGGGTCGTTGATGAACGAGCCGAAGATCACGATGAAGGTCAGGACCATCTTGGCGAGCCGCTCTCGATCCTCGAACAGCGCCGCGAGCATCTTCTTCTGCTGCCCCGTCATCGCTGCGTCGAAAGACTCGAGGAACGTGCCGTCGAGAATGCCGCCTGCCCCGGTGCTGCGCACGGCCTCGACGCCGCCCGTGGAGCAGTATTCCATGACGGACAGCAGGAGTCCTCGCTGATCGGCGACGGCTGGGAAGCTGGTGTTGAACACTTCGAGGGCGAGCCACTGGGCTTCGCGAATCCCGCCCACCGCGAGGCCGACGAAGAGCCTGCGGGTGATGGCGTCGGCGGTGTCGAGGCCGTGCTTGCGGAGCATCGCGAGGAAGATGGCGTCTTTGAAGAGCTGGCTGAGCAGCATGACGCCTTCTTTCTGGTCGGGCATGAAGTGGAACCGCCCCATCTCGATGCCCCGGAAGCGCGGCATGAACAGGATGTCGAAGACGGCGCGGTAGAAGTTGTAGTTGGTCACGCCCGGGTGCTGCAGGTGGACGTCGAAGGTGTTGTCGAGCCGGTCGCACAGCTTGACGTGAAGCAGCTCGGGGTGGGAGCGGGCGGTGTCGAGCACCTGGGCGAGATAGCGCTGGTAGGTGCCGAGCCCGCGGTTGGACAGCAGCCGCAGCTGCGCCTGCAGACGATCGCGTGTGCCCGGCTCGAGCTGGAAGATCAGGTCGAGGTACCGTCCCTGCATCGCCTCGAAGCGCTCGTGGCCGACCTCGTCTTCGATCAGATCCTCTTCCTTGTCGTGCAGCAGCGCGCCGAGCACGTCGATGAGGCTCGGGTTGCGCATGGCCCTGCAGAGGATCGCGGCGGTGCGCAGCGGGTGCAGGATGCCCGGAGTTCCGAGGCGGCGACGGTCGTCCTGGTAGCCCTCGCGCAGCACGTCGAAGGTGTCGACGAGGATCTCGCGCTCGGAGTCGGAGAACTCGGCGGGCCCCATCACCAGGGCCAGCAGGACGGGTTTGTTCAGCACGCGGGAGCTGAGCTGGTAGTTGATCTTCGCGGACAGCGAGATGAACTCCTCGATGGTGATCAGCTCGCGGGGGGCGGCTTCCATGCGGGACTCCTGGTAGGGGACGCGATGGTAGCGGTTGTCGGGCGGGCTGTCATGGACGACAGCGCGCTCACGGAGAATGTCCGGGAGCGCAATCGTCCAGGCTCTTGCCGAGCTCCACGACGCGGGCACGCGTCTCCTTGGACGAAGGCATCAGCCGCAAGGCGAGACAGAAGGCCTGGAGCGCGTCGTCGTCCCTCCCCTGCCCCCGCAACGCCACCCCGAGGTTGTGCGCCGCAGCCGCATGACGAGGCTCGAGCTCGAGCACGTGCAGGTACTGCTCCGCCGCGTCGTCCCAACGGCCCCGTGCCGCCAGCACGATCCCGAGGTTGTTCCACGAGGCCGCATGCTCGGGCCGCAAGCGAAGGCTCGCGCGATAGGATGCCTCGGCGTCTTCGAAGCGCCCGAGGGACTGGAGCGCCACGGCAAGGTTGTAGCGGAACGGCGCATGATACGGGTGGATCGCCACGGCGCGCGCGTGGTGGCGCGCGGCCTCGGAGGGATCGCCGGCGCGCGATGCCACCAGGCCGAGCAGATCCTCGGCACCCGCGTGCCACGGTTGCAGCTCGAGGAGTCGGGCGGCCCGGGCTCGGGCCCGGTCGAGCTGTCCGGTCTCGAGCAGCGCCTGGGCCGATGCGAGCAGCGCCCCCGCGAGGTTCGGATCCCAGGCCAGGGCCTCGTCGAAGTGCCGCGACGCCGCCGACGCGTCGCCGCCGGTGAGAAGCACCGCCCCCAGATTGTAGACGACCACCGGCGTGTCGAGATGATTGGAGCGCAGACGCGTCAGGATGCGCGTCGCCTCGGCCGTCTTGCCCTGCTCCCCGAGCAGCAGCGCGTGATTGAGCTGCAATCTGAGATCCGTGGGGCGCAGCTCCAGCCCGCGGGCGTAGACGCGAAGCGCAGCCTCCGGCGAGCCCAGCATCCCGAGCTGCGCCGCCGCCTCGAACAACCGATCCGGATCGTCATCGTAGAGCCGCGCCAGCTCCTCGTAGTACCCCCGCGTGGTCGCTGTCTGCGCACGGAACAGCGGCAGCTTGCGCCCCCCAGGGAGCAGCGCCTGCGCACGCGCGAGGTTGCCCGCGAGCACCAGCCCCTGCGCCTCCCGATGCGCAGCGATGCGCGCGCGACCCGAAGCGTCCGGCGGACGGGAGAACAGCTCGTCGAGCTCCGACATCGCCCCCAGCAGCAGCGGAGGCTCCATCCTCCGCCCGGCGGAGTACGACGTCGTGTACGGCAGAAGCGGGTGATCGTCGGTCTGCACCGGAAGGCCCGCCGTCCACCGACGAATCGCTTCGGGTCCCGAAAGGTACAGGTCCAGCACCTCTTCGGGCTCCGCCATGCCGAAGGGCTCGAGGTCGCGGTGAACGCGGGTGGAGGCGAGACGGCGCGCGAGCTCGGGGTAGTCCACGCGCACCGGTCCGCCGCGGACGCCGACGAGCTTCGCGTACGCGACATGCCCGTAGGTCTCGAAGCCGGCATTGACCCACAAGGTCATCGCGGGGAAGGCCTCGAGGAAAGTGCGCACGACGATCTTGAACTCGCTCTCGGACATGCCGTGCAGGGGGAGCCACTGCACCACGATCCCGCCGGGGGAGAGCCGATCGCGCAGCAGCTCGAAGAACTCGCGCGTGTACAGGATCCACGAGTCCACCGACTTGGGATGCGTGGAGTCCACGACCGCGACGTCGTAGCCGCCCGGGCTGTTGAGCAGGAACTGACGGCCATCGCCGATGTGCAGCCGCATCACCGGGTCGTCGAGCACGCCGTTGTTCTCCTGCGCGAAGAGACGGGCGCCTCGCGGGATCGCGGAGGAGAGGTCGATCACGTCGAGACGCTCGATCGGGTGCGTGGCGACGGCTCCGGCGGACATGCCCGCGCCGAGGCAGATCATGACGACCCGCTTGGGGGCGGGGTGAAGGAGCGGACCGAGGTGGCCGAGGATCTTGAAGCTCTGGTCGTGAACGAGCCGCGTGGTCACCTCGTTGACGGCATTCATCACGAGCTGCTTTTCGCCGTTGATGCGATTGCGGATCACGGACACCGTGCCGGTGCGCCCTTCCTCGTAGTGCACCAGGTCCCAGTGGCGCTCGCCCAGCACGCGGTGGAGCATCGAGCGAGGCAGGGCGTGGGGGAGGGACGACGCCAGGGCCGCGACGGCGATCGAAGGGACGAGCCCGAATGCGACGCGAAGGGGAGTGCGCCACGGAATCCGGGTGAGGAGCAGTCCGGAGGCGCACAGGGCGGCCAGCAACGCGCACGCGATCAGAGCCCCTTGGATCCCT
>JAKLDZ010000040.1 GCA_022703255.1 Myxococcota bacterium
GCTCCGAAGTGGCCGCCCGTCATCGCTCTCGACACGATCGCCGGCGCGAATCCGTGGCGCACCATGATGTCCACCCCTCGCTGCGCCGTCTCGTCGAACCTCGACAGCGGTCCGTAGGTCCCCACCCACGTCAGCCCCCCGCGCTCGGTCAGGAAGTCCAGATCGGTCGGGAACGACGCGAAGCGGCTGAACCGCGGGTCGAGGGCCACGAGGCTGGGGACGTCGAGAGGGTGCTCGTAGGCTTCCCCTTCGGCGCGCAAGGCCTCCACCACGCGGCCCAGGGCGTGCTTCTTGTACGACATCTCCTCGTGGTCGTTGGCGGTGAGATCCACGTACAGGAAGAAGGTCGGCTCGCCGACGTTGGGAATCGGGTGAGGCCTGCGTACACCCAGCATCATCTTGCCCGTGGGCCAGGACAGCCCGGCAATATCGTCGCAGAGCTCCAGCTTGCACAGCCTGCGCATGACCTCATACGCGCCGTGGATCGAGTAGCAGAGCAGGAACAACCGCTCGTTGAGCGCGTGCTTCGGAACCAGATGCAACGCCGCCTTCGTCACGATCCCCGTCGTGCCCTGCCACCCCACGAACAGCCCCGTGAGATCCGGGAATGGGCTGCGCGCAAAGGGCACGTCCGACAACGCCCACGCACCCGTCTTCACCACCGACCCGTCCGCCAGCACCACCTCGAATCCCGACGTCCACTCGCCCATCGCCCCGTACTTGAGCGATCGGTTCGTCAAGCCGTCGAGCGTGAGGTTCGCCAGAATCGACGAGCGCTTCGGTCCGAGCGAGTAGCCGACGGTCAGCGGGATGCGCTCGTCCTGCAGGTGGTCGTGCAGCTGCTGTTGCGTCACGCCAGGCTCGATGACCGCGACCATGTCGTCGATGTTCACCGACAGGATGCGGTTCATGTTGCGCAGGTCGATCACGGCGCCCGCCGGGGGAGGGATGGCGAGACCGCCGACGTTCGTTCCGGCGACGCGAGGGGTCAGCGGAACGCGCAGCTCGTTCGCAATACGAACGACCGCCTGGACCTCTTCGACCGTGGTGGGCAGCAGCGCGACCACGGGAGTGACCCGATCGGCCTCGGAGTAGTCGTCGTCGTAGGCCCGCAGCGCCTGCGCGTCGGAGACCACCTTGTTCGGGCCGATTGCGGACGTGAAGCGCTCGATCATCGGGCCTCCTGAGTGGGAGGGGGAAGGGGACGGGGCGAGGGCCTTCCGAGCAACAGCGGCAGCAGCCCCAGCAGGGCGAAGGGGTTGCCCCGGATGGTGATGCGGCCCTCGAGCACCGCAATCATGGCGGCGAGCAGGTGGCCGTGCAGCACCAGCGGGATCATCTCCTCCATCGGGCCCCGCACGCGCGCGCGCGTTCGCCCCTCCGCGCCGCTGCGGATGCTCACGCCCTGCGGCGAGAAGGTGATGCTCACGGCCATGGTGCCTACCTGCACGCCGTAGGAGCCGCGAAGCCGACGGGCCTTTCTCGCGAGACGCGGATGGCGGACCTGCTGCGCGAGATACCCTTGCAGCAGCAAGGCCAGGAGGTTGGCGTGCTCCG
Source organism: Myxococcota bacterium (assembly GCA_022703255.1). Lineage (GTDB taxonomy): Bacteria > Myxococcota_A > Polyangia > Polyangiales > Polyangiaceae > JACRCQ01. Next base: position 1,558 of record JAKLDZ010000040.1, read on the forward strand.
GGTCCTCGACCACCACCGCGTGCCCTGCGGCAGCGGGCAGGGTCGCCGGAGGGACGGGGGAAGCGGGTTGCATCGTTCCTGCGCTGGGGGTCATGGCGGCTGTTCTCGGGCCCGGTCCACTCACCTATCCCCGGAGGCGTGCAGACGCCAGCCCCGATCGTCCGCAGACATCGCGCCCCTCCACATCCCCCGCGCCCATGGAGCTATGCTCTCTGTACCGCATGCCTCCTCTCCACCTCCGATCACGTCTCGCGATCGCTGCCGTTGCCCTTCCGGCAACCCTCGGTCTTGCACCTTGTGTCTTCGCGGGCTGCAGCGGGGCTCCCCACGCAGACGATTCCCAGCCTCCCGATGCTCAGGCGCCTTCAGAGACGGGGCCCGAGGCGGAGCCCGACGTGGCCATCGAAGCCGAGCAGGAGGAAGCCGAGGTCAAGCACTATCCCGGTGTGGACTTCTCCGAGACCTACGGCTTCGGCGACAACCCCGGCGACCTCGATCTGTTCGTCCACGTCCCCGAGGGGCTCCCGGCTGGTTCCCCTCTGGTGGTCGTGCTCCACGGTTGCTCCCAGACCGCGGCGATCTACGCCGAGTACTCCGAGTGGAACCACCTGGCGGACCGATTCGGATTCGCGCTCGCCTATCCCCAGCAGCGAGTCACCAACAACGGCACCCTGTGCTTCAACTGGTTCCTTCCCGGCGACGCTCGGCGCAACACGGGGGAGATCGCGTCGATCGTCAACATGACCCAGGCGATGAAGACCTGGTACGCCACCGACCCCCAGCGGGTCTTCGTCACCGGTGTGTCGGCTGGCGGAGCCATGGCCATCGCCTTGCTCGCAACCCACCCCGACCTGTTCTCCGCTGGCGCCAGCATGGCCGCTCTCCCCTTCCGCGCAGCCGATTCCGTTGCCGAATCCACCCTCGCCATCGGCGCGATGGTCGATCGCGCTCCGCAAGCGTGGGGTGACCTCGCTCGCGGCGGTCACCCTTCTTGGTCCGGTCCGTGGCCTCGCCTGATCGCCTTCCACGGAGAGTTCGACACCATCGTCGGCCCCGCGAACCTCCGGGAGCTGTCCGAGCAGTGGACCAACCTGCACGGGCTGCCCGCCGCCCCCTCCTTCGAAGAGAAGGTGAACGGGCACACGCATCGGTTGTTCGCCGCGGATTCCGGCGTGCCGGCGCTGGAGACCTTCTCCCTGGCTGCGACGCCTCACGGCACTTCCGTGGATCCGGGGACGGGTCCGGAGCAGGGAGGCGTGGCTGCGGTGTGGTTCCCCGACGCCGACCTGTACTCCGCGTGGCACGCTTGTCGATTCTGGGGATTGACACCATGAGACACGACTCCACTCGATGGACGGCGCTGTTGGCGCTCGCGACGACGATGCTCCCCTGCTGTGCCGCGGGCGGCGAATCGAGCGACGACCCGGAGTGTCGCTCCGGCGCGGAGTGCGCTTCGGGGGTGTGTCTCGGCTCCGGGCAGTGCGCTCCGGTGCAGAGCGACGCTGGGACGGACTCGGGGATGGACTCCGCTGCACCCCACGACGGCTCCGCGGACTCCCCGATGGACTCCAATCCTCCGCAGGAGGCCGCGGCCGACGTCCCCGAGGTCCCGTCCGACGCTGCGGAGGCGGGGGCTTGCGCCGACGACGGCGTGATCGAATCCGGCGAGGCGATGTTCCAGGCGGGCGTAGAAGCCGATTATCGCGTCTCCTCCTCCGTCTCCCCCTTCGATTCTGCCGGAGCCTGCAACGGAACCGTCTGCACCTGGGACTTCGTCGCAATCAACGCCTCCACCAAGGACGAGAAGGTGCGCAATGCCCCGCTGCAGGACCAGTGGTTCGCCCACGAGGCCGAGTTCGCCACCGCCACCCACGCGAGCATCCTCGGCCCCGTCACCATCGGCGTCTGCAGCTACGTCGAATACGGCGTCTATCGACTCGAAGCCGATGCGCTGTTGCTGGTGGGACTCGTCTCCGAGACCAACGACCTGTACGCCCGCACCAAGCTCGTCTTCGACCCGCCCGTGCCGATGCTCAAGTTCCCGCTCCAGAAGGGCGCGAGTTGGTCCGTAGACACCGTCGCCTCGGGCCGAATCTGCGACAGCGCCCTCGAGTACCAGATCGACCAGACCTACTCGTTCGAAGTCGACAAGTCCGGTACGCTCAAGGTCCCCGCGGGTGACTTCCCGGCTCTGCGCGTGAACATCCTCATGGAACGCAAGCTCGGCGTCGGGGTGACCTCCACGCAGCAGCGTACCCATCTGTTCGTCTCCCCCTGCGCCCCCACCGTCGCGAGAATCGTCGGGCCCGACGGAAGCGATTCTGCCGAGTTCCAGCAAGCCGAGCTGGCTCGACGGCTCCTCCAAGGTCCCTGAGCGTCGCGCCTCCCCACGCTTGTTCGCACGATGCGCGCCGCATAGGATGAAGCATGGCCTCGCCAAGCGCCTCGTCCTCCCGGAAAAGGTTCGTGCGACGAATCACCGCGGCCGCCTCTCCGATCACATTCGGCATCGTGTCGGCATCCTTCTGCGCCGTGGCGTCATGCAGCTCCGACGATGCGAGCGCGGAGCCCTGGACGACGCCCGCCGACGCGGGGGATTCGGATTCCGCCGACGCGTCGGTCGAGAGCTCACTTCCCGACTCGTCCACGGGCGACGGTTCGACCCAGACCTGCGTGCCACGCACATGCTCGCAGCTCGGCGCGTCGTGCGGCGCGACACCCGACGGGTGCGGCGGCAAGCTCCATTGCGGGGATTGCCCCGCAGGGCTGGTCTGCGGGGGAGGAGGACCGAACGTCTGCGGTTCCAGCTCGTGCGCGCCGAAGACCTGCTCCCAGCTCGGGGCGTCGTGCGGCACGTTGTCCGACGGCTGCTCGCAGGTGCTCGAGTGCGGGAGCTGCACGGCGCCGGAAACGTGCGGCGGAGCCGGCGTTGCGAATCAGTGCGGGTGTTCCTGCTCTTTGCCTCACGCCGACGCCGTGTGCTCTGCATCGGGTTGCGCGATCGCCGCGTGCAACGATGGATTCTCGGACTGCAACGCCCAGGACGCCGACGGTTGTGAGGTGGATCTCTCCTCGAACGCGGACCACTGTGGCGCCTGCGGTCACGTCTGCGGCGAGGTCGCCTGCGGTGGCAAGCAGTCTTGCGTGAGCGGAGCGTGTGCCGGTGGTCCCGCCCTGCCGTCGGGCTGGCCTGCCTCCCTGTCCCTCTGGGATTGGAATCCCGTCCTCGTCCCCACGAGCGGCCACCCGAATCACGGCGCCGATAACGTGTACGCGCCCGACATCCACGAGGTCGACGGGGTTCAGGTCATGTTCTATGGGGCCCAAGGGGCCGACGGGCACGACCGGGTCTACCTCGCATGGTCACGCGAGGGGCTCGACTGGCGCAAGTATCCTACCGACTCCGCTCCGGCGCCGGTCCTCGATCACGGCGGCTCGAATCACGTCAACGATCCGAGTGTCGTGCGGGCCGGCGCAACCTGGAGGATGTACTACACCGACGCTCCGACGGCGGAAAACGACCGCATCTGGTTGGCCGAAGCCACCAATCTCCGCTCGTTCCAGAAGTCGGCCGAGGTGCTCGGCCCCGTTCCCGGGACCTGGGAGGCGGACAAGGTCGGACGCCCCTCGGTGCTGCTCGAAGGGGGCAAGTACAAGATGTGGTACGACGGCGCGGCGAATGGCCAGCGTCATGTCGGATTCGCGTCGTCGGACGACGGCGTCCACTTCACACGCCATGTCGGCAATCCGATCTTCCTCAATGCGGGGGCGATCGACGTCAAGAAGGTGGGTGACCAGTACGTGATGCTGCGTGAGGGGGGAGACGGCACCTATTGGGCGACGAGTCCCGATGGCTTGTGCTGGGTCGATCGCGGCAAGCTGTTCGGCAAGAGCGGGAAGGCGTATGACGCCTACGGGCAGGTGACGCCGTTCCTTCAGGTGAGCAGCGGAGTCTTGCGCGGGATATGGTTCGGCGGAGCCTCGGTGGCTACGTGGAACAAGAACCGGATTGCCGTGGCATTCCCTGCCGGGGCGAGCGTTCCGTCCGCAGGTGGGTGCACCGGCTGCACGACGGACGGCTGGTCATGCTCGCAGGCGTGTCAGTCTGCGGGGGGAGGAGCCCTCGGCACCTGCGGCGCGCCCGGGAGCACGAGTCCCGGAGCTTGCTGCGCCTGCCAATCCGAGGGGTGCGAAGGCTGCCAGCCCCACGTCGATTGCCAGGCAGCCTGTGTGGCCGCGGGAAAGGCTGGAGGGTGGTGTGCGACTCCCGGGAGCCAGGATCCCGACCACTGCTGCGCCTGCCTGCCCTGAGCTCAGACGCGAAAATCCCAACGCGGGAGAGCGGCGTCGCCCATCCCCACCGATGCCACGGTCACCACGGCTCCCTGCTCGTGCCACGACCAGAGTGACAGCGGTGGGTGCCCCGCGATGCTCATTCGCAGCAGGTGCCACCTCGACGGCTCGAGGGAACCCGGATCACCGACCTCCATCGCGAGCAGAGAGAGCCTGAGACCTTCTCCCAGCGCCTTCGATGCGGCTTCCTTGGCGGACCAGATGACGGCGGCCACGCGGTTTGCGCCGTCTCCCGCAGGATTCAGGAACGAGCGTTCCCGGTCCGTGAAGTAGTCCTGCGCGACGAGCGACGGCTCCGCAATCGGTCGCTCCACGTCGATCCCCACGAGCCCCGGCAGCGGCGCGATTGCCGCCGCCGCAAAGCCGTCCGTGTGCGAGAGCGACAGTGAATAGGCGAGGGGGCGGTCCGCGCAGAAGGGGCAGGGGACCCCGCGATCGTCGGGCAGAATGCGAAGGTCGTGCAGGCCGGCTCCCGGCACGACGCTCCCCAGGAGCTTCTTACCGATCCACCGGCCTCGCAGGAAGTCGTTGTGTCGCTTGGGGACGGCCCTGGGGCCGAGGAGGCCCGCCTCGGGGCCCGTGAGCACCGAGGCGGGGTCGAGATCGGGATTGCCAATCAGAAGAGCACAGCGGATCACGGCAGCAGGCCGTTGATCCCCGCGCCCAGCGGCGCCCAGATCTCGTCCGGCATCGCGGACGGGAGGGCCGAGGTTCGATACCCGCGCAGCTCGAGCAGCACCGTGCCGCTGTCGTCGCGCACCGTCGCGTTGAACTCGAGCCCATCGCCGTTGCGACGTGCACGCTCGACCTGCGCCGTCCGCGGCGCGCTGTCATTGGCCCCGTGGTGGATGCGGATCTCCTCGATGCTCGAGGGCAGCCCGAGCTTCCTCGTCGATCCGATCTCCACGACCCCCGCCGTCTGGAAGCAGAGCTCCAGCAGGCGCGGGGCCGTCAGCGCCACCGCCTCCGGACTGTTGAACAGCGCCGGGAGCGGCTGCGCGAGCCGTCCGATCAGCCCCGTCCCGCCCTGCGCGACCTCCGTCTTCTCCAGCACCCGGAACGAGGCATCGTGGAAGTACGCACGATACAGGTCCTCCCGGGTCACGGACCCGGCTTCGGGCTCGGGTGCCACGACCCCCGACACCGGAGCCACGCTCGGACGCGGTCCCAGCACCAGGGTTGCGGTGAAGTGGCGCTTCGGCTCCTGCACCACCGGGCCCTTGAGCACCGGAATCGACGACAGCTCGCAGATTGCCTTCATTTCGCCGCCGGATTCCACGATCTTCACCGTGACGTTCGCGGTCCGCTTCTCGTCCCGGTAGCACTTGAGCGGAGCCTCGAAGCTCACGTCGCGCGCCGCCACCGCGTGCAGGTGCGGCGCGAGCGCTGCGGCCGCCCGCGCGAAGATCTCCACACCCATGACCCCCGGCAGGACCGGAACGCCGTCGATGCGGTGATCGTTGAGGAACGGCTCCTTCGGATCGAGCTCGGTCTCGAGGACGACTCCCTCGTACGGATCGGCTCGAACCACGGTGAGGGGCAACGGCTTGCCGTTCGACGGATGGGCGATCTGCGCCACGCCGCCGTCGGGATCCTTCGCCGTCACCAGATAGCCGAGCGCGCCCGCGACCACGGTCTCGCCGCGGCTCCCGCGCACCAGCTCGTTGCCCACCACCGGGATCCCTTCGGCCGGGTCGAGCATGTCGATCCCGGCGCGACGCATGATCTCGGGGATGCTGCCGCGGGTGGCCATGCCGATGCCGCCCCAAGCGGTCCAGTCCGCCACGAACGCGTTGGTGCCGGGGCGAAGGTGCTGCATTGCGGAGGTGAGCTTGCACAGCAGATCGTTGGCTGCGCTGTAGTCCACCTGGCCCGCGTTGCCGAAGCGCCCGGCTACCGAGGAGAACGACACCATCGCTGCCAGCGGCTTGTCACGCAGTGCCCGCAGCAGGTTGTAGATCCCCATCGCCTTGACGTCGAAGATGAGGTCGAACTCCTTCGCATCCTTGGAATCGACCGGGCGGCTGCGCTCCAGCCCCGCGGCGTGCACGAGCACGTCCACCTTGTCGATCCCCTGCACGATGCGCTCGATTGCCGCGCCGTCGGTCACGTCGCACGCGTGGTAGTGCACCCTGCCGCCAGCCTTCTCCACGCCGCGAATCGCCTCCAGCGTCGCGACGTCGCGCTCGATGCGCCCCAGCTCCCGATCCACCATCACCGGCGTGACTCGCTCCTGCGTCTTGCGCAATCGCTCGGTCACTTCCTTCTTGAGCCCCTCGCGATCCGTGCGGATCCTCGCAAGGTCCGGATTGCCCGCGTCGGGCAGCGGCGCCAGGTCCAGCAGGTGGAACGTGCCCTTCGACCGAGTGGCAAGGTCCGCCGTGATCGCCGAGGTGATCGCTCCGCCGGCGCCCGTCACCACGAACACCGTGTCAGGGCCCAGCGTCAGCCCCTCCCCCTTGCTCCCTTCGACCCCGAGCAACGTGATCCCAAATCGCAGCCCGTCGGCGTGACCGACCTCGATCGCTCCCGGATCGCGCTCCGCCTCTTCGACCACGATCTGGCTGATGTGCTCCGCGGTCGCCGTCGCCTCGAAGTCCACCACCTTGGCAACCGCTCCCGGCAGCTCGCGCGAGAGGGCCTTGGTGAAGCCGCTCAGGGCTCCGGAGATCGGGGCCGTGCACGGCCGTGAGCCGTAGCCCAACGTGCCCCCCATCCTCGTCGCGGTCACGAAGAACGCCCCGGGCTTGCCGAGCGAATCGTAGATCGCCTTGGAGAGCGTGAAGAGGGTCCGCGGCCCGCGCTCGAGCATGCGCCGGAAGGCCTCGGGCTCGATGGCCTGGAAGGCGGGCTCCGGATCGAGTCCGCGCAGGAAGAAGACGCCTTGAACGCCGCGATCGGCCGCCCAGGTGGTCACGGCCGCAGCGAGAGTCTCACGGCTCTCTCCTTCGGCAACGTGCACCTCGACTCCCCGCTTGCGCAGGGATTCGGCGAGGTGATCGGCCACGCCAGTGGCGTCGGGAACGATCACCACCCGGCTCCCCTTGCCGAGCTGCACTCCAGTGGGCTTGCACAGCTCGAGGCTGACTCGCACCATCGGCGCGGGCACCAGGCGACGCGACTTGCTCGCGGCTGCGGGCTGCGCGGTGTGCGCGGCCGGGGTGGCCTGGGGAGAGGGCTGCGCGGCCTGCGGGGCCGCAGCGCCGATGTGCTGTCGCACGAAGGCGACAACGTGCTGCAGGGTCGGGTAGTCGCGCAGCTTGAGGTCTGCGACCCGCGGGATGTTGAACTTCTCCCGCACGACCGCGAAGACCTCCGCCTGCTTGACGGTGTCCACGCCGAGGTCCGCCTCGAGGTCGAGATCGAGCGCGAGCATGTCGGCGGGGTAGCCGGTCTTCTCCGCGACGATTTCCACCACGGCCTGCGTGGTCGAGTCGTGCCCCGTGGCCGCGGCAGCGACCGCAGGTGTCGAGGCGGCAGCGGGCTCGGGCGTCGGCGCCGACGCGAGGTCGGGCCTGCCCTTGCGCACGTAGCCGATCACGTGCTGCAGCGTCGGGTAGTCGCGCAGCTTCAGGTCGTCGCGCCGCGGCAGCTCGAAGGCCGCGCGCAGCTCGGCGAACACCTCCGCCTGCTTGACCGTGTCGATGCCCAGGTCGGCCTCGAGATCGAGATCGAGCGCGAGCATGTCCTTGGGGTACCCGGTCTTGGCTGCGACGATGTCGAGCACGCGCGAGGAGACCGGGTCATGGGTTGCCGCAGGCGCGGTCGCCACCGCGGCCTGGGTGGGAGCCTGCGGGACGGGCGCAGGGGCCGCGGCCGCGAGATCCGGCCTCCCCTGACGCACGTACTCGATCACCCGCGTGAGCGTCGGATAGTCACGCAGCTTCAGATCGTCGCGCCGCGGCAGCTCGAAGGCTGCGCGCAGCTCGGCGAACACCTCCGCCTGCTTGACCGTATCGATGCCCAGATCGGCCTCGAGATCGAGGTCGAGCGCGAGCATGTCCTTGGGGTACCCGGTCTTGGCTGCGACGATGTCGAGCACGCGGTCGGTGACCCGGTCCGACGACGCGACAGGAGCTGTCGGGACCGGAGCCGTCGCGGGCACGCTCGGCGCGGCGGCGACCGACGCGAGGTCGGGACGTCCCGATCGCACGAACCCGAGGATGTGATTCAGCGTCGGGTAGTCGCGCAGCTTCAAGTCGTCGCGCTTCGGCAGCCCGAAGGCCTGCCGGATCTCCGCGAAGATCTCCGCCTGCTTGACCGTGTCGATGCCGAGGTCGGCTTCGATGTCGAGGTCGAGCGCGAGCATCTCGGTCGGATAGCCCGTCTTCTGCGCGAAGATGTCGAGCACCCGAGGCACGATGGGATCGGTCGGTGCGGACGGCGGAGCGCTGCTCATCGCGGGGCGCGCAGACTCGGGTGCCGGGGGCAGGATGGACGGGGCGGGAGTGGGGATTCGCGCGGAAGCGAAGTCGCTCGCGCCGTACTCGACGAAGGCGGTGGGGACGTTGCCGCGGACCCAGCCCGTGGGCCGCGGTGCGTGCTCCGGCACGCCCGTGTCGCGCACGCGCAAGGTGCGCTGCGCAACCTCGGTCGCCGCCGAGCCGTACCCCGACATCTCCGACAACCACGCGGCGTAGCGCGCCGCGTCGCGCGTCCGCTCGCCCTTGCCGGCGATGCGCCGCGTGAGCGAGATCGCGATCTGCGAGCCGAATCCCGCTGCGAAACGAAGAGCGAACTCGATTGGGTAGTGGCCGCCCTTCGACAGGTTCAGCGGACCAAGGTCCGGATCGATCTCCTTGAAGTTGGGGATCGGCGGAACGATCTGACGCTCCAGGATCTTGGTCCCCATCGCGTCTTCCAGCCCGACCCCCATCGGGTGGCCGGTGAAGCCCTTGATGTTCGCGATCACGATCTGCGATGCCGCATCGCCGAACGCGTCGCGCAGCGCCATCACCTCGGCTGCCGCGCTTCCGCCCCGCGCCGGCGTGTAGGTCTCGTGCGAGATGAACACCGTGTTCGGCGCCATCTTCGTCCGATCGATGCCGTGGTCCTGCTCTGCCCGGTCGATGAACCTGCGCATCACCGTCTTGATGTGGTCCACGTCCAGGCGCGTGCCGTGGAAGGCGCTGTTCACCGCCTCGGTCGCGAGCACCTCGGCAATGCCGCGCATCCCGCGCTGGCGAACCGCGTCCTCCGACTCCACCACCAGCGCGCACGCTCCCATGCCGATGATCATGCCGTGGCGTCGCCGATCGAACGGCAGCGCTGCCTTGGTCACGTCGCGCTCCGTCGTCGCCGCGCCCGTGGCCAGGAAGCCCGCCCCGATCCAGGGCAGCATCTGGTCGCTCGTCGTGTCGTCGGCGCCGATCACGATCACGCGCGCGCAGCGGCCGCGACGGATCCAATCCTCGGCCATCGACAGGGCGAGCGTCGTCGAGGCGCACGCGGAGTTGACCGAGGTGTTGGGGCCGCGGGCGCCGATGTATTCGGCGAACTGCGAGTGACCCATCGACAGGACTTCGAACAGGAACTTGCGCTCGAACATGTAGTCGAGCTCCCGCAGACGCGTGCGGTCGGCCTCGATGAGCCGATCGAGCGCCGCGAGATCGTCGGCCCCTCGCATCGTCTTGCGGAGCTGCTCGTGATCCTCGAGCCTGCGCTCGAGCTCCTTGTGCTCGTAGTACTCCTTCTGCAGATCCGCGAAGCGGTTGTAGCCGGGGAACGCCGAGGCGAACACCACTCCCGTCTCGTCGGCCAGGGGCTCCGGAAGCATCCAGCGATCCGGCAGATACGTGCCCTTCGAGGTCTTCTTGTAGCGACGCACCAGCGGGATGCCCGCGTCGCGAAGGGCCTCCATGCCCGCCGCAAGCGCCATCGCCGTCGTCACGTCGTACGCTTCGCTGCGCTCCTTCGGAACCCCGAAGTCCTCGACCAGGTTGAACGGACCGCGACGCCCTGCCAGCTTCAGCACCTGCTCCACGTGGTCGATCCGATCCAGCGACGCCGACCCGTCCTTGCGCTTGACCAGCATCACCACGTTCTTGTCGACCATCTTCCGCTGCTGCTCCTCCGGGATCGGCTCGATGAACTGATCGCCGGCGAGGATGCGGTCGAAGTTGCGATCGTCGAACAGCCGGTGGTCGCTGCCCGGGAGCCCGATGCCCGCACCGCTGATCACCACGGACCCCTGGCGTGCGGGCGCGGCCGCGGCGGCCTGCGGGGCGAAGAGATGTCCCGGAGCCGCAGCGCCGTCGCCGCGATAGATCTGCATCCCGCGATCGAGGAACTCCGCGAACAGCTTGCCGAGCTGAAGGAACGTCCCGTCCTGGTTCGTCACCAGGGTCACCCCAGGCGCAGCGGATGCGGGCGCGGGCTGCGAAGGCGCGGCCTGGACACGCTGCGAGGGAGCGACGGTTGCGGGAGCGAACGGGGCGACGGAGCGGCCGACCTCGGGGGCCGGCGCCGCAGGAGCCTCGGCACGGGCACGGCCCCGGCCCACCGAGTACAGGTAGGCGAGCGCCGCACCGAAGGAGGCTTCGGGCCCCTTCTTCGGGTTGTTGGTCGCCAGCGCAACGATCGTGTCCTTGCGATCCTCGAAGGCTTCCTCTGCGAAGGACGCGAGCACTTTCTTGGGACCGACCTCCACGAAGACGCGCACGCCCTCGCGGTAGAGCGACTCGAGGCCCTGGACGAACTGCACGGGCGAGGCGATCTGGCGGGCCAGCAGGTCCACCACCTGATCGCGCACGTCACCCATCGGGTAGAGATCCCCGGTGACGTTGCTGATCACGGGAATGCGCGGCCCCTGGATGCGCAGGCGCTGCAGCACCTTGCGGAGCGGCTCGCTGGCGGGCGCCACGATGTCGGAGTGGAACGCGTGGGAGACCGACAGCGGGATCACCCGCAGCCCGGCGTCCTTGAGCATCTCGCTCGCCTTGTCGATCCCCGCGCTCGATCCCGCAATCACCGTCTGCATCCGGGAGTTGCGGTTCGCCGCCACGACGTAGCCGTCGACCTTGGCGAGCACCGCCTCGATCTTCTCGTACGGCCCGATGACGCCCGCCATCTTCCCGTTGTCGCCGATGGCCACGTTGGCCATCTCCTTCGCGCGCGCGCTGACCGCGAGCAGAGCGTCCTCGAAGGGCATGACTCCGGCCGCGACCAGTGCCGCGTACTCCCCGAGGCTGTGTCCCACCACCATGTCGGGATGGATGCCGTAGTCGCCGAGCAGGCTGGCAAGCGCTATGTCCGCCGCGAGCATCGCGGGCTGCGTCACCGTCGTCTGCCTCAACGCAGCTTCCGCCTGCTCCAACTGCTGCTTGTCCGTCGTCCTGACGTAGATCAGCTCCGTCAGCGTGCGACCGTCGAGCTTGTCCTTCATCACCCGATCCGCTTCGTCGAACACGCGACGCACGGTGTCGGAGCCGTCCCGAAGCTCGCGCAGCATGTTGACGTACTGCGAGCCCTGGCCGGGGAAGAGGAACGCGACCTTGCCCGGGGCTTCCTTGCCCCGGAACACGCTCTGTCCGCGAAGCAGGCGCCAGGCCGCGGGCCGATCGTCGTCCACCGCCTCGATCGCCTTCTTCAGCCGCGTCGTGAGCTCGTCCTTGTCGGCGTAGTCGATCGCGATGCGCTCCGGCGCCCGCATGCTCTCGGCGGTGGGCAGCTCCATCGGCGGCATCTGACCGCGTTCGACCTGCTCCGTCAGACGCACCAGCCCGGCCCTGAGCTCACCCAGGTCCTTGCCGTGCACCATGACCATCCCGCGCAGCAGCTTGGGCTCGGCAGATGCCGATGCGGCGTCTGCTCCCGACGCGCCCGACAGCGATCCGATGGCGCCCGGTACCTGCACCTGGGGCTTGCGCGCGGTGAGCATGCCGGGCACGTGCTCCTCGAGGATCACGTGGAAGTTGGTGCCTCCGAAGCCGAAGGCGCTCACGCCGGCACGACGCAGCCCGCCGGCGGGCCGCTCCCACGGACGGGCCTGGGTGTTGACGTAGAACGGTCCGGTGTCGAAACGGCACTCGGGGCTCGGCTCGTCGTACTGAGCCGTCGGGGGAAGCACCTTGTGGTGCAGCGCCAGCACGGCCTTGAGCAGCCCGGCAGCGCCTGCCGCGGCCTTCAGGTGGCCGATCTGGGACTTGACGGAGCCGACCGCGATCGAACGTTGCGGAAGCCCGAGCGAGTCGAACAGGTCATGCAGCGCTCCCGCTTCGGCCGCATCCCCGACACGGGTGGACGTGCCGTGCGCCTCGATCAGGCCGAGGGTGGACGGGTGGATCCCGGAGCGCTCGACGGCGCGCATGATCGCGCGCTTCTGGCCTTCGGGATTCGGGGCCGTGATGCCCTTGCCCTTGCCGTCGCTCGAGCCGCCGATCCCGCGGATCACCGCGTAGATCTTGTCTCCCGCCTTCTCGGCGTCGGCGAGCCGCTTGAGCACCAACACTGCCGCTCCCTCGCCCATCACGAAGCCATTGGCGCCCTTGGCAAAGGGACGGCTCCCGTCGGGTGACAGCGCCCCGATCTTGCAGAACTTCACGAACGTCCCGGGGCCCATGTTGCGATCGATTCCGCCCGAGACCACGGCGTCGAAGTGGTGGGACAACAGCCCATCCACGGCCGAGTCGACTGCCGCGAGGGACGACGCGCAGGCTGCGTCGACCACGTAGTTCGGGCCGTGCAGATCGAAGACGTGGGCGATGCGCCCGGCGACGACGTTGGCGAGCTCACCGGGCATGGAGTCCTCGGTGATTCCCGGGACGGAGGCGCGAGCCCACTCGACGACTTCGCGACGGATGGCGTCCCGCGCGGCAGCGTCGAGACGCGCGAAGGCCGCGGAGTGCTCGAGCGCCTGCACGAACGTCGGGGGCATCGTCACTCCCGCGGTCGTCAGGTAGTGCATCTCGCCGCCCATCGCGTTGCCGACTACCGTCGCAGTACGCTTCAGATCGAGCGCACGATCCGGATGGCCCGCGTCGAGCAGCGCCTCGCGCGTGGCGGCGATGCCCCACATCTGCGCCTCGTCCATCGCCGCCGCGACCCGCGGTGGAATCCGGAAGCGGAGGCTGTCGAACTGGAAGCCGCGAACCCAGCCTCCAACCTTCGAGTAGGTCTTGCCCACCGCCTTGGGATCCGGATCGTAGTAGTGCTCCGCGCTCCAACGATCGGCCGGTACGTCAGTGATGGAGTAGCGAGCCGCCTGGACGTTCTGCCAGAACGCCGATGCATCGGGCGCGTCGGGCAACACCGCACCAACGCCGACCACCGCTACCGCCCGATCTGCCGTCTCGAGTGCTTCGAAATTCATGTCTTCCTCGTTCGTTCAATCGTCCCCCGGCCGATCAAGCGCCGTGGAGCTCAAGTCCCGTGAGCGAGCGTGCCACCAGATCCATGTCGGAAATCTGCGAGCCGTAGCCCCGCCAGACCTCCTCGACACCCAGGCTGCGCGCGACCTCGGCCACAGCCGCCGGGTCGACGGCATCGCAGCCTCGCAACATCTTCATCCCCTCGTCGACCACGAAGCCGAGCGTGTCCCGCGCGTTGATCCGCGCCATCGCCCGGAGCGTCTCCGCAGGAGCACGCGGCGGATCGTGATCGGGCGCCAGGGCCCAACGGCACATCGCCGCCGCGGTCTCCGCGCGCGTGACGAGCTCACCGAGGCGGAACAGCACGTGCTGGTGACGGGTCAGCCGCGCCGCGCGGGCGCGCTCCATCACCGAGCCGACCGCGCGGAGCGACGAGGCCACCAGCTCCGCCCCCACGTCCGGGTGCTTCGCCGCCAGGTCCGACATCGCCCGCGCAGCGTCGGTCCACACCGCGCCGCGCGTCTTCAAGTGCTGCTGCCACCGATCCCGCGCCACCGTCCACTCGAGGATCTCGCTCGTCCCCTCGTAGATCGTCGTGATGCGAACGTCGCGCGCGATCTTCTCCACCTCGTACTCGCGGATGTACCCGTAGCCGCCGTGCGCCTGGATCGCACAGTCCGCCGCGAACTTCCCCGCTTCGGTCGCAAACAGCTTCGCAATCGCTCCCTCGGTCGTCGCGTCCTGCACTCCCTCGTCGATGCGCTTCGCCACGAAGTCGATGTACGACCGCGCCGCCTCCAGCCGCACCGCCGCAGGCACCAGCAGCTTGTGCGTGTACGCCTGCTTGGTGCCGAGCAGCCCGCCGCCCTGAACGCGGATCGTCGAGTACTCGACCGCCTTCTCCAACGCGGCCACGCCGGCGCCCAAGCCGAACGCCGCGACCATCAGACGCGTGTATCCGAAGACCTTCTGAGCCTGTGCGAGGCCCTGGCCTTCGACTCCGCCTACGAGCCGATCCACACCGACCTGGACGTCCTGGATGGAGATCGCCGTGGTGTTCGACGCGCAAATGCCGTGCTTCTCCTCGGGCTTCTGTGGCTCGAAGCCCGGGGTCCCCTTCTCCACGACGAAGAACGAAGGGCCATCCGGCGCCATCGCGAGCACCGTCGTGATCTCCGCAACTCCCCCGTTCGTGATGAACTGCTTCTCACCGTTGAGCACGTAGCCCACCACGCGATCCCCTTCCATCACCCGCCGCGCCGTGGACTTCATCGCCCCCAGATCGCTGCCCACCGAGGGCTCCGTCACCGCGTACGCCACCACCAGCCCCTCGTCCGCAATGCGCCCCATCCAGTGCTGCTTCTGCTCCTCCGTTGCCCCCACCACGATCGGGTCGGTCCCCAGGAACGTCGCAAGCACCGCCGTCGCTACCCCGAGATCGATGCGCGCCATCATCTCGCTCACACGGTAGATGTCGAACGCGCCCCCACCCATCCCGCCGCACTCCGGCGGGAGGAACAGCAGGTGCAACCCCACCTCCTTGAACAGCCCGTCGATCACGTCCGCCGGATACTCGTGCCGAGCATCGAGCTCGAGCTTGCGCTTGAGCGGCAGCTTCTGATCGCAATAGGAGCGCAGGGTGTCCACGAGCAGGTTTCGTTCTTCCGTGTTCAGCGTCATGATTCGTTCCGTCGAATGAGCCGCGTCTGCGCCGGCGCGCAACGCGCGTGATTGACAACACCCCTCGCGTTTCGCGAGTTGCGGCGGCATATCACGTTCGAAGGCCCCGTGCCCATGCCTCGCTGGCGCGAATTCGTTGACGCCGCGCGTCGGTTTTCGATGCGCAATTCCCTTCGCGTCCGACCCGCTTCACATCGTCGGACGTCCCCATCTCCCTCCCCTCGGCGCGTAGCGCCCTCCGCGCATGCCGCCCGAATCGCTTCGCCCCGCCGGTGCGCTCCGCCCCGCTGCACGCCTCCCGTCGAACACAGGCGCCGAATGCTTCCTGCCGCCCGCGCTCCGCGGTGGGCAAACGCTCAGACCGGCTCGCTCGGACGCAGGCTCGCGAGGACTTCGACCCCTTTGCCCTCCGCCGCTTCCAGCGAGTTGCGAAGGATGTCATACGACCGCGGCTTCACAGGCACGAACCGCCCCGTGCCGAAGTGCCGCTGCGCCGCCGCCCGGATGTCCCCCACCGTCTCCTCGATCGTCAGAAACGCGTCCCGAAGCTTCTCCGCCGTCCGCTCCGACACGTCCCGACGCGTTGCCACCACGTCCGCCGGCAGAGGCCCGAACGGCTCGAGCCACAGGATCGACGAGCCATCCACATCCGGAGGAGCCGGACTCCACCCCGCGCGGATCACCTTGCGCGGATGCGACGGATCCAGATGCACGAACGTCGCCCCGAGATCCACCGCGCGATCCACCACCGCGCGCACCACGCTCGAGTGCGATCGAAGGAAGACCTCTTGCTCGAACGCCGTCGCGGGGTCGATGCCGAGCGACGCGAGCTGCAGGCGCGGGTACACGTAGCCCGCCGCCGAGTTGGGATCCACCCATCCGACCGAGTGCCCCGGTACCTGATCGAGCGTCGTCACACGGCTCTCCACCACCGTGAAGAACGCGCAGAAGTAGCCGACTCCGGCGCCGCGCTCCGCGGCGGCCAGCGCGCGCAGCCCGATGGACCGATCGAGCTCCACGTAGACCGCCGGTGGAAGCCACGCCGCGTGCACGCGCCCGCTCGCGATGCCCTGCGCCAGATCGTCGTAGCTCACCGCGTTGTGAATCACGACCCGCCGCCCGATCTGATCGCTCAGATACTCCCCCAGCTCCCCGAGCAGCTGCCCTTGTCGGACCTCGTCCACTCCCGGGGGAACCGCGAACACGAACGCAACGGGACGACCTCTCGGCATCGATCGGAAGCATACATGGTCGGATGCGGATCGCCCAATTCGCGCGTTGGGAGTCGCGGAGCCGGCGCTTGGTTCGCGCTCCCCAAGGGTGTGCCCAGCCTTGCTCGCGCAGGGACGGGTCGTGCATAATGGCCGAATGAGCAATCGTCGGGCTTGCGTGGATTGCAAGCGACTGGGACCCGAGACCGAGACGGACTACACGTTGATCGGCTCGCGTTTCGGTTGGCGTCTGCGCAAGGAGAGGGCCGCGGACGGGACGGTCATCCTGGAGTGGCGGTGCCCCCAGTGCTGGGCGGAGTACAAGAAAACCCACGGCTCCTCGCGCGCCGAAGACAAGTGACTTCGATGCCTCGAGGCAAGGACGCAAGACCGATGTCGAAACGCTCTCGACCGACCCATCGATCTCCCGCCGGCTTCCCCTGGACCGCGGTCTCGGCCGTCGCCTGCGCGTCGGTCGTGCTGATCTCGGGGACTCTGCTCGCGCAAACCCCAGCGGCATCGTCCTCCGCTCCTCCCGACGCAAGCTCCCCCCAACCCGCGACGGAGACCGCGGGCATGCGATTCGACCGCGGCGTCATGTTCTACAAGTCCGGCGCCTTCGAGATGGCTCTCGTCGAGTTCCGTCGCGTCTACGAGCTCGTCCCCAACTACCGCGTCCTGTACAACGTCGGTCAGACCTGCTTCCAGCTCAGGGACTTCGCCTGCGCCTTGCGCAGCTTTGACCAGTACCTGACCGAAGGTGGCGCCGAGGTCCCCGCGGACCGGCGCACCGCGGTCACAGCAGAGATCGCCTCGCTTCGCAGTCTGGTTGCGACGGTGCAAGTGCAGGTTGACGACGGCGCAACGCTGGAGGTCGACGAGGTCGTGGTGGGAAGAGCACCGCTGCCCGCTCCGCTCACGCTCAATCCCGGGCGTCACCGCATCTCCGCCTCGAAGCCGGGGTTCCACCCTGCGATGCGCCAGCTCGTCGTGGCCAGCTCCGACAAGACCTCGCTCCAGCTCGCACTCGTCCCCATCGAGAAACCCTCCGCCCCAACCTCCGCTCCCGTCACCGCCTCCGCTCCCCCTCCTCCCTCTCCTCCTCCGCCTCAGCGAGAGTCGCACGGAAGTCTGCTCTGGATCGGATGGGTCGGCGCCGGTGCCCTCGCAGCCGGATCCATCGTCTCCGGAATCATGGCCATCGACGCTTCCGGGACCCTGCGCGACGAGCGCGAGACCCTCCCCGGATCCCGCAAGGATCTCGACGATGCGCGGGCGAGCCTCGACCGATGGTCCCTCGCCGCGGATATCCTCGGCGGCGCAGCCCTCGTGACCGCCGGCGCAACGCTCTACTTCACCCTGCGGAAGCCGTCCGCGCAGGCCGACAAGCCCGCAGCCGCTCAGCTCCGACTGCTCCCCGGCGCGGTGCAGCTCCACGGCACCTTCTAGCCCGGGGATCGCTCGCTCTACTTCGGAGGCGTGTGACAGGTGTCCTGACGCGGATCCGTGGCAGGTGGACAGAGCGCCGGGTCGTTGCGCACCGCCACGCCCCCGATCACCCCCGGCCCCGCCGTCATCCCGATGCCGATCGACGCTGCATCGCACTCGCTCTCGGGGTTCGGCGTGCCGCTGCGCAGGATGTCCACGTAGCCGCACAGCATCGTCTTGGTGGCCGAATACACCTCGCTGTCCGTGCACACCGGCACCTTCAGGATCTTGTTGATCATCGGAGGGAGTAACCCGAGCAGCGCAAAGGATGGCATCCGCCCCGCCATCACCCCCGCCTTCAATGACCACTCGCCTGTCTGCGAGTCCTTGTCGAGACGCCCCGTCACCCAGGCGCCGGCAATCTCGACCGGAGTCTCGCGCATGTTGATGACGATCCGATCGAAGTGCGCCACCAGCATGTGATCGACCACGTAGGCCTTGCCGTCGACCATCGTGGAGCCCACCGCCTCCGCTCCGTCGGCCTCGAAGGCAGATTCCGAGTCCACCATCCACCCGGTCCCCGCAGCCCCGGTCCCCCCTTCGACTCCGGCGTCCTCACTCCCTTGCGCCTTCGCCACCGGTACGTACCACTCCGCCCGCACGACGTTGTCCGCCGGCAGCCCGGAGTACCCCGTCACACGCAGTATCCCGAACGGCCTCTCCCCAGCAGCCATCCCCGCATTCACCGTCGGCGTCGTCAGCATCCCCTGCCCGGCCTTCACGAGCATTCGCGCGACGTTGTTGTCCCGACCGTCGATCATGTCGCTCATGTCCGCCGCCGTCGTCCACGACGGGGGCTTGCACGACAGGTTCTCCGTCGCCGTGGTGCACAGACTGTCGAGGTCGTAGCCGAGCGTGTCGTACGCAATCGTCCCGGCGTCCTTCACCGGTGGCCCCTCTCCCAGATCGATGTTGTCGATGGTCAACGTGATCGTCAGGCTGTCGGGGGAGTCCACGATCACGGGTGCAGGCGGCGGGTGGGCCGGTGTGCACGCCCCCGCGGCGCCAGCGCCACCATCAACCCCTCCACCTCCGCTGCCTCCCGCTGCGTCGCCCCCCTCCTCTCCGCCGTCAGTGGCGGCCGCCACGCACACGCGCGCCGCCACGTCACAACGCATCCCGGGCTGCCCCGCACAGTCCGAATCGCGCTCGCACTGCGAGTCCTCCTTGTCGAGGAGCACCGAGCACGAGGGGGCCACGACCGCGATGAGCGCGGCGGCCAGTGCGCTCGTTGCCCCCAGCGACAGCAGCCTCGATGGCATTGGATTGGCGTGCAGGTTCATGGATCTCGTCGTCCGCTTCGTGCGATTCGGGATCTACACCAGCATTCAGGCTACAGGATGCGCGCTCCGAAGCGCAACCTGGCCGGTCACGATGCGCTCAGCGGAACGGGTTGTTCTCGTCGATCGCACGCGTCGCGGCAGGCGCCGTCGCCGCCGGCTTTTCCTTGGAGTCACGCGATGTCGCCACGGGCCGGACCGGCGCCGTGCCCTTCGCGCGCGGGGGCACGACAGGTTCGGGCTCGAGAGTGTAGGCGCGCGTGTCGTCGCGCTCGAAGACGATGAACTCGCTGCGCACGAGATGCCCCGGCGCCTCGATCCGCACGCGATGCTGCGCCCCGTCGCGCGGAAACTTCCCCGAATACGGGTTGGCCGGCAGGGCGACATCATCGAGCCACATCCGCGCCTCCGCAGGGCTGGCCGACAGGGTCAGCGTGATCGTGTCCGGCCGCGCGACCGAGGGCGACGCCGCCGGCGCAGGCCCGGGTGGTGTGGCCGCCGTCGACGCTGGCTCGCCGGCTGTCGAGCGATTCCACGCCACCAACCCGACGGCCCCACCGACAACCGCGAGCAGCAACGCCCCGCCAACCACCCACGTCGTCGCCGCACTCCTCGCTCCGCCCTCTGATCGCTCCCCGGCCCCCGCGCCCCTGTCCCGCGCCGCGCCCGACGGAGTCCTCCCCGACTTGCCCGACCTGCTGCCGCTGTGCGATCCCGACCGCGTCAGGTCGGTCCCCGAAAGCCTCGGGAGCTCCAGGATCGACACGTCCGCCTCTCCCGCGCTCGCCTCGATGCGCTTGAGCTGCTCCTGGGTCACCGAGCGGATCTTCTTGCGCTCGTCGGCGAAACGGAACGACACGTACTCGCTGATCGCCGTGGGAGTGACATGGCCCCCCGTCGAAGCGAGGTACTTCTCCAGGTCGCGCCGGAACTCCGCCGCCGTCGCGTAGCGCTCTTCGCGATCGGCTGCGAGCGCGCGCGAGCAGATGCGCGCGAGCTCCGCGGGGACACTCGGCGCCGCCGACTCGATCGACGGTATGCTCCCCTGCATCAGCAGACGGATGATCTCGAGATCGGCGAGCCCCTTCCACATCCGCCGCTGAGCGATGGCCTCCCACAGCATCACGCCGATCGCGAACACGTCCACGCGACGATCCACCGGACCGTCGTCGAACTGGTCCGGACTCATGTAGGCGACCTTGCCCTTGAGCGCGCCCGAGGTCGTGTTGCTCTTCGACCCCGTCGCCTTCGCGATGCCGAAGTCCAGCAGCTTGGTCACGCCTTCGTAGGTCACGAAGACGTTGTGGGGCGACACGTCGCGGTGGACGATGTGCAACGGGGTGCCGTCGTAGTCGCAGAGTTCGTGCGCATAGTGCAGACCGCCCAGCGCATCGCAGAGGATCTGCAAGTGGTGATCGAGCCGCAGCGGCGCACACCCCTCCGGCGCAGGCGAAAGGACCCGGCTCAGCGCCTGCCCCTCGAGGTACTCCATCGCGAGGTAGTAGCGCCCCTCGAACTCCTCGAACTCGAGGCTCTGCACAACGTTCGGGTGGTTCAGCCGCGCTGCCAGCCTCGCCTCGTTCATGAACATCGACATCTCTTCGCCGTCGAAGCCAATGTCCGAATGCAGCAGCTTCACCACGAACAGCTTGGTGAACCCCGTCGCCCCCTGCATCACCGCCAGATACACCGTCGCCGCCCCACCCCGCCCGATCTCCGCGATCAGCTCGGTCTCGCGCTTGACGCGCTCGTAGAGGGCAATCCGCTCCGCGTAGCGCTCGGGCTCGGCGTAGAATCGATCGTAGATATTGGAAGACAAAAGGACGTAGCGCTTCGCTGGATCGGACTTCTCCTCGTCG